>NYTD01000120.1 GCA_002683315.1 Deltaproteobacteria bacterium
AGACAGCAATTCTGCAGTATTGAATATTAATTCTGGTGCAGGTGGAACTGATGCTTCGGATTGGGCGGATATGCTCAAAAAGATGTATCTCAACTGGTGTGGTAACAAGGGGTATAAAACTAAGATTTTGGAAGAGCATGTTCATGAAGAAGCTGGTATTAAGAGCTGTTCGATTGAAGTCCAAGGTATGTATGCGTATGGATATCTCAAATCCGAGATTGGGGTACATCGTTTGGTTCGGATTTCTCCATTTGACTCGAATGCGCGTCGGCACACCGCATTTGCTTCGGTACATGTAATTCCAGATATAGATGATTCAATCGATATTAAGATCGTGGATTCCGAGCTTCGGATTGATACCTATCGAGCGAGTGGTGCAGGTGGTCAGCATGTCAATACAACTGATTCAGCAGTTCGAATCACGCATCTCCCCACCAATATTGTCGTTACTTGTCAAAATGAACGTTCGCAGCATAAAAATAAAGATCGAGCGATGAAGCTTCTTAAGGGACGCTTGTACCAGCATGAGATGGAAAAACGTCGTCAAGAAGCAACAGCGCAGCAAGCGATGAAAAAGAAGATAGAATGGGGGTCACAGATTCGCAATTATGTTCTACACCCCTATAAGTTGGTGAAAGATATGCGAACGGGTCATGAAAGCTATAATGTAGACAAGGTTTTTTCTGGAGAGCTAACTCCGTTTATGGAATCTTGGTTGTCACTCGATGAACAAAAGGAAGGTGAAGTATGATGTTGTTATGGATGGGGCTCGCTTGTGGGCCAGCACCGATCGAACCAATGTTAGAAGGGACATTGGTTCCGGAGGGGAATGATCTTAGCGGTGATTTTTTTGGATATCAGGCCTTTGGTTTTGATAATGAAGGAACCTTGCTTATTTATATTTCCTCCCATAAAGAAGCCTCTTGTGAAACAGTCGCTCCGTATCTGAGAACGAGCGCAGACCCTGTAGATCCAAGTACTCTATTTGAACCGGGTACATGTAACCTCATGCTCAAAACAGCAAACTATGCAGGCTCTTGGGAGGCTGAAGATGATAGGCTGGAGTCTGCTTCTTCTTCCATTTCGTGTAATATGGGAGAAGGTGAGTGGCTGTATGAGACTGGTGCAAACAGTGGCTACTATTGGAGTGGTAATTGGTGGGCAGGCTTTCCTACAGAATACAAGTGGAGTATTACCGGAGATAGAGATTCAGAGTACAATATTGAGATTGAGATGAGTGGATATGAAGGATCCTTTCCAAGGGAAGAGTTTAGTCGTTATCCTGCATCGGGGATGGTGAAGGGACCTGTAATAGCTCAGCCTTGTATGGAAATTGGTCAGTCAGGTCATTTCTAGTGTCATCGCATATTTTTACGTCTCATCGAATCGTTCGATTTGGAGAATGTGACCCTGCTGGTGTCGTGTATTATCCTGTATTTTTTCACTGGTTTCATGAATTGATGGAAGAGTGGTTTGAACAAGCCCTGAATATGAGCTATGCAAAATGTGTTCAAGAGCAAGGTTTTCCGGCAAAAGAGACGAAAGCAGAGTTTTTTCGCCCTTGTGCTGTTGGAGAAGAGGTGGAGCTTCGAATGTCTCTGGGATATCTGTCTTCGCGTTCCTTTCGTATGAATATTGAGGTATGGGGGCAAGAAAAGAAGGCTTCTGGCTATGTTGTATGTGTTTGTATCGGAGTTTCTGGGGAAGGATTCCGCTTCTCTTCAAAAGAGATACCGCTACCGTTGAGTGAAAAGATGGAGAAATTTGTATACAAGTCCTGATATGACTTGACGAAATTAGGGTTCTGACTTAAAAACTCACGTATTTTACGGTTTTTGGTTGTTTTTCGGCCATAACAGGAGATTCACAGATGTATGATTTTGACAAAGAAAAGATAGCGCGACTGCAGGAATTACGAGAAAATGGTATTGAGCCATATCCTCATGGACTGCAGATATCGCATTCTTTGCGTGAAGTTCTTGAGATTATTGGGGATAGAAGCAAAGAAGAGCTCAATAATGATGAAACAATGGTAACGATTGCTGGTCGTTTGATGTTTAAGAATGAAATGGGGAAAGCAGGTTTTGCTCGTATTCAAGACGAAGAGGGGAGCCTACAAGTTTATCTGCGTAAAAACACCATCGGAGAGAAGGCCTTTGAAGCATGGAAAAAATCTTCTTTGGGAGATCATATTCATGTGTGTGGTCGATTTATGAGAACCAAAACAGGAGAAGCAACGATCAAGGCAAGTTCATTTGTTCTTGCATCCAAATGTATCTCGTCTCTTCCTGATAAGCACAAAGGATTTCATGATATTGAGACTCGTTCTCGCAAGAGATATTTGGATCTGTTTATCAATCAAGAAAGTCGAGATATTTTCCGCAAACGTTCGATAATCGTACGTGAAACACGTCGTTTTTTTGAGGACCGAGGTTTTCTAGAAGTAGAAACTCCAATGCTGCACCCTATTCCAGGAGGAGCAGCTGCGCGTCCGTTCATTACTCATCATAACACTCTAGATATGGATATGTATATGCGTATTGCTCCAGAATTATATCTGAAGCGTTTGGTAGTGGGAGGATTGGAAAAAGTTTTTGAAATCAATCGAAATTTCAGAAACGAGGGTATGAGTACACAGCACAATCCTGAGTTTACCATGCTGGAATTCTATCAGGCTTATGCAACGTGGACCGAACTTATGGACCTAACAGAAGAGTTGGTACGGAGTTTGGCGCAAAGCGTATGTGGAAGTACAGTTGTAACGTATGGAGATCATAATCTAGATTTTGAAACACCTTGGAAGCGTCTTCCTATGGGTACAGCAATAGCACAAGCTGTGGGGTTATCCCAAGAAGATGTGTGGGATCCACAAAAGCTTCGCGCTCGTTGGCTGGAAGAACATCCACAAGATGCATCCAATCCAAAACTTCCCACAACTACGGGCAAGTGGTTTGAAGCTTTCTTCGATGAGTATGTTGAACCCAATTTGATTCAGCCAACATTTATCACAGAATTTCCTGTAGAGATTTCACCTTTGTCTCGTAGAAGTGACACCAATCCAGATATTGCAGAACGGTTTGAGTTGTTTATTGCTGGTCGCGAAATTGCCAATGGTTTCAATGAGCTCAACGATCCGGTGGATCAAGCACAGCGATTTGCTGCGCAAGCACAGGCGAAAGATGCTGGGGATGATGAGGCTATGTTCTTTGATTCTGATTATATCGACGCGCTTGGATATGGAATGCCCCCAACAGCAGGGGAAGGAATTGGAATAGATCGACTGGTCATGCTGTTGACAGATGCTGCCTCTATCAAAGAGGTCATTCTTTTCCCTACGCTTCGTCCTAAGTCTAGCTAATGCAATTTTTGCGCTTCCCTCTTCGTATTGCTCTTTCTCATTTACGATCTCGTCGTAGTGAAAAGGGAGTATCTGTCATCACGATGGTCTCTATTTTGGGGGTCACTGTAGGTGTGACCGCTTTAATTATGGTTTTGGCGGTAATGGAGGGCTTTGAACTTGACCTGCGCGACAAAATTCTGGGTGCCAATGCCCATATTATTGTGCACAATTACAGCTTTTTTGATGAATATCAACAAACTTTGGATACCATCAATCGTGTGGAAGGTGTGAAAGAAGCATCTCCAATTATATATTCAGAAATGATGATTCGATCTTCTTCTTCGAATGCTGGAATCTTGATCAAGGGGATCGATCCGAAATCAAGTGCAGAAGATGTGGTGGATAACATCATAATGGGAAATGAAGGTGAGGTTCGTACTTTTGAAGAACGTCGCTCGGTGCTTGAGAATATTCGAACACCGTCAAGCAGCATGTACACCACGAAAGATGAAGCTTCTTTACCAGGAATCATTTTGGGTCGAGAGTTATCAAGTATGCTTGGGGTTGTGGTCGGAAGCAAAGTACACATTATTAATCCGATTGGTGGCGGTGTAGGTCCCATGGGTGTTCCAACACCACAAGTGAAAAGTTTTCAGGTTTCTGGAATCTTTCATAGCGGTATGTACGAGTACGATACAAAGTGGTGCTATGTATCCTTGACAGATCTGCGTCAATTTTTAAAGCTGGACGATGAGATCAACAGTATTGAAGTCCGTGTAGATGATATTGATGAAGCGGAGATTTTGGCGGCAGAAGTTCGCAATGTCTTGCCGGGTAATTTTCAGGTCCGCCATTGGAAAGAGATGAACAGCGAGCTATTCAAAGCACTCAAGATGGAAAAGATTGTGATGGGTTTGATTTTGAGTTTGATTGTAATGGTGGCGAGTCTCAATATTATTGGAACGCTGATTTTGGTTGTTGTGACTCGTCGTCGAGAGATTTCGATCTTTCGTGCGATGGGAACAACATCAATGCAGATCTGTTCTATTTTTATGTTGGAGGGCTTAATTATTGGATTAGTAGGTACCATCGTTGGAACAATTCTTGGTTTGGTTGGGTGCTATGGTCTTAAAGAATATGAATGGCCCTTGGATACAGACGTGTACTTTTTAGACACTCTTCCTGTAGTTGTAGATTTCGCTACAGTGGGAGTTGTTGGTGGAACATCGATTTTGATTTGCTTTTTGGCGACCATTTATCCTGCATATTTGGCTGCATCAATGGATCCAGTAGAGGGGCTTCGCTATGACTGATGTTTTGGTTTCGCTCTCGAATGTGTGCAAGTCATTTCAGAAAGGAGGGCGATCGATTGATGTGCTTCGTGGCGTCGATCTGAATATTCTTCCCGGTGAAAGCATTGCGATTGTCGGACAGTCTGGATCTGGTAAAAGTACTTTTTTACAATTGTTGGGGTTTTTGGATAGACCAAGTGGTGGTGAAATAGTTTTTATGGGAAATAGACAATCACAGTTGACTTCAGCGAAGTTGGATCGATTGCGCAACCAATCCATAGGATTCATCTTTCAGTTTCATCATTTATTGCCCGATCATACGGCATTAGAAAATGTAATGATGCCCTTATTGGTCTCAGGAGAAGCTTCTCGAAACGCACAAATTAAGGCAGAGGTCTTACTGAAACGGGTTGGTTTGGGAGAGCGATTTATGCATCGACCAGGTGAGTTGAGTGGTGGAGAACAACAGCGAGTTGCAGTGGCAAGAGCATTGGTCACACGTCCCAAACTAATTCTAGCAGATGAACCAACAGGTAATCTTGATCCACAAACATCCGATACCATCATGGATTTGTTGTTATCTTTAACTTCAGAGTTGGGTGGAGCGATGGTGATGGTTACGCATAATTTGAACCTTGCACGAAAGTGCGACCGGTTTCTCCGTTTGGAAAACGGTGTATTTTTGGAGGAGAAATGATTCCATTTCTCATAAGTCTTGCAGCATGGGCTGTACCAACAGAGTTTGAAATTCCAACCATTGCGGAAGGGCGAATCTCAAAAGTAGAGTTTGTTGGGTATCAAAATATTGATGTAGCAGCATTATACAATGTTGTTTCGGTACGAGAAGGAGTCATTGTGACTCCTGAATTGGTTCGGAGTTCTATTCGAGCATTACACTCTACAGGATATATCGATGATGTTCGCGTAGATCTTCGCGATGGCGTGATGCGATTTGTTGTGTCAGAAAAACCAGCCATTCGATCATGGAAGGTTCGTGGTAACAAAGAATTTGCGGATGATGTCATGACCGAGTTGGTCGAAGAAGAAGATCTACGTGTGGTCAATGAGACTCAGATCGGAACGTTGATATCCAAGATGCGGGATAAATATTTAGAGAAGGGCTATTATCTTGTAGAGATTACGCCCATATATGAGGATGTTGCGCAAGGACAGGTGCACCTTATCTTTGATATTGTAGAAAAGCAAAAAGTGTCCGTTAAGCGTTTGGAATTTACGGGTAATGAGAATGTTCCTGATTCTAAGATCGTGCCGTATCTTCAAACCCGTCCAGCAGGTCCCCTTCCTTTTTTAGGCTCCGGAGCCTTCAATGAATTGTTGTTGGAAAATGATGTTCAGATCATACGCTCTGTACTGATGGAAGAAGGGTTTGCAGAAGCCAAGGTGGATCCTCCGCATACGTTTCTCTCTATGGATAAGCGTTTTATTTATATTTCGATCAACATAGAAGAAGGTCTTCGATATAGATTGGGTTCTGTGACAGTCGAAGGTGACATTCATCCTGAAGAGGGACTTAGTGAAGCTGCGATGAAGGAGATAATTGCAGGAGCTTCAGCCAAGAGTCTCACGGAACGATGGAATAAGAGCAAAGATCCCGGTTCAGGTTGGGAAAAGGGAATTTCGACACCATTTTCATTTGTAACCACGCGTCCTCCCCTCAAAAAAGGAGATATATTTAAGCGTTCTACATTACAGATGGTGATGAAAGAGCTCAGCGATTTGTATGGTGACAGGGGATATGCATTTGCAAATGTAGTTCCACTGACAAAGCCCAATAAAGAAACGGGTGAGATGAATATTGTCTTTCAGATTCAAAAAGGCAAAAAAGTCCGAATTGATAGAATTGACATTATTGGTAATGATCCTACGGTAGATTCTGTCGTTCGTCGCGAGATTCCCATTTCCGAGGGTGATTGGTATTCGGGTTCTGGTATTGAAGATGCCCGTATGCGTTTGATGAGATTGGGGTTTTTTGAAGATGTGAACGTTACAACTCCCAGAGCCAAAAATAGCGATGAGCTGGATTTGAAAGTAGATGTGATAGAACAGCCCACAGGCAGTTTTTCTGTAGGGGCGGGTTTTTCCAATCTTGAGAATTTTATGTTCAATGCGAACATCTCCAAGAATAATTTTTTGGGTCGTGGGTATACGATGAGTATTGCTGCGAATCTCAGTTCTGTTCGTCAGCAGGGAAACCTACAGATTTATGATCCATATTTTTTGGATTCTCGTTGGACAATGCGGATTCATGGATACAGTATTTCTCGTCAGTTTATTGAAGATGAGTATCAACGTGGTGGATCTATTGCTGTGGGACGGTACTTAGACAGGCGTGATGATCTCAGATTGGAATTCAACTATACCTTTGAAGACACTGGGCTTACAAGTATCGATGCATACAAGGAAAAGCTTCTGGGCGGCAAGTTGTATCGCAATGGTTTGACCAGTACTGCCGGAATCTCATTTATTGCCGACAAAAGAAATAATAGAATTATGCCCACAAGGGGGATTTATTCTGTTCTATCGGCGAATCTCTCAGGTGGATTTTCCAATGGTGATGGGCAATTGGTTTCTTTGCTCGGTGGAGACTTTAACTTTTACGAACTGAAGTTTAATATGCGTGTGTATAAACCGTTGGTGGCTTCGGAAATGCTGATTTTCCGCTACAATGGTACACTGGGCTATTTAGGATCTACAGACGGACAGGTTATTCCATGGATTCATCGTTATCGCGCGGGAGGGATCAATTCGATTCGTGGCTACAACTGGTTTAGCTTAGGCCCTTCTCTTCGAGCACAGGGAACCAATTCCAATTCCACACAGAGCTTCTTTTCTGGATCGGATGATCCGGAGTCTGTGGAAGATCGACTTGTTGTCGGGGGAACCCAAACATGGATCAATAATGTAGAGATAGAATCACCGATTTTACGTGCAGCCGGTGTGAGCTTGGTTGTTTTCTTTGATGCAGGTTCTGCGTTTGGAGATCCGTGGGGGAATGGTTCCATTAACTTTACCGATCTTCGCCTGTCATATGGAGGGGGAGTTCGTTGGAATTCTCCGATGGGCCCTTTGCGATTCGAGTATGGGATTCCGATTTTTCGTCGCCCAGGAGAGAGAGAGTCTGTCTTTGATTTTTCAATGGGATCTCTCTTTTGAACGATTCTCACGTGCAATGGCTGGAAAAGTATATGGAGCTATTGCGTATTCGAGAGTCGTGTGCACTTAGCAAAAAAGTTCAAAAAGAACACGTCCGAGAGATACATCGGAGTCTTCCCCTAAAAGTGATGGGCCCGGGTGGGGTAGAGCATGCTTGGAAGTCATTAACGATGATGAAAGAGGGGCTAGATTCTTTGGTTTCTGTGCCAGTTGCTCTGGATGTAGGTTGGCAGCAGTCTTGGAAAGAGCAGCATAAACAAGTACAAACATGGTGTGAGGCTTTAACGGCTAACGAAGAAGTGTTGCGTTCTTTTGAACGATGTGTTGTCGAATTGAGAGAAGCCGAGCTGCGATGCGATCAACATTGGGAAAACCAGCCTCAAGAGCTTACTTCTATGGTCAGCCCAGAAGACAGTATAGAAGGATTGGAACAGATACGATTGGACTGCTTGATGGAGATGGAGGGAGATAAGGATGAAGAAAATCCTGAAAAAAATCCATATTTTCCCTTTCAAGCTCGAAATACGGCGAGATGGGAGTATTTGGGACTGCATTCCCAAGGCCCTTCGATCGTCGATTATGCTTCTCAACATAAAGCACAGGAAATATTGCTTTTTCAGGTGGAGTGGTTGTCGAAGATTCCAGCGATGTTGATGGAGTGTACAAATGAAGAAGTACAAGAACTTGATGTGCCCACTGTTCCATACCAAAAAGATGAGGTAATAGATTTCTTGGAGCAGTATCGTATACTCAAAGATCGCAAGAAAGGATGGGGGAGAATTTTTCAGGCAAAGTATGTTGTGGAAGATGAACTTTTATGGAAGTATCACCTTGCCAAGCGTATAGAGCAAGGTCAACCATTTGTGGAGATGGTGTATGTGGAGGAAGGTAGATATCGTCTGGAAGTGTTAGGGGGTAGGCCACATACCATTCGTCATCCTTTTTGGATCTCTATAGTACCAGTGACAGATGCACTGTTTTCTTTTTTTTCTTCACATATGAAAAAAACAGAAACTCCCAAAACAGGGTTGAGTTGGTTTCAAGCACTTCATTTTTGTAATATGTTGTCACAACGTGATGGTTATGAACCTTGTTATACACTTGGGATCGGTCCCGACCAAGTTGTTTGGAATCAAGATGCAGATGGATATCGGCTTCCAACCGAATATGAATGGGAGGTGGCAGCGCAATCTGGTTTTGCGCATAAAAGCGCCCGATGGGATTGTTATATTTGGAGCTTGGAGAATGCCAATCAGATTATGGAAGTAGCCAAAAAAACGCCCAATCATAGGTGTCTGTACGATATGCTCGGAAATGTATGGGAGTGGTGTTTTGATGCGTTTGCGTTAGATATGGAGTCAGAGAGCATTGATCCTGCTTTGCGTGTTATTCGTGGAGGTTCGTGGCGTTGTTCGAAGTCTGAGTTTACACTGGGAATGAGGGAAAGTCGTGCTCTGGAAAAAGGATATTCTGACGTAGGGTTTCGTTTGGTTCGCAACGGATGAGTTGACACAGGTTCTCTTTGTGGTAGCACATGGTGTGGAGGTTTTATGTATACATCCCCTTGTCCTACATCATTTGTTACCTCGTTGGTTCGTGTAGAAGGAACAACCAGCAGAGAAAAAAAAGTCATTTGGGAGTGGTTATCTCGAAAAGACACTTTTACGAAGGGACAGATTCCTCCATATCGCGTAGAATTTTTTGACGATGATGACCCCTTCTTTCATGAAGGAACCTACAACAATCATCATGGACCTTTTTTGCATCTTCCTGCGTATGTAACGGAGATGAAAGATGAAGAGTTTCGCGAGATGCGGTATTTGTATGGGAGCTATGTGCTTGGTTTTGGCATTATTCGACCGACGGCTTTGAAAATTTTCTTGGAAGAGTCAAATGAACAGACAAAAGTCGTGATTGAGCTTCATGCGCATGTTCGACCCATTATGAAAAAATTATGGGAACGTATGAATCATTTTTTCTGGAACCGATTCTTTTTTCCGTATCTTAATAAGATTGTGTTGTAGCACGGGATACAGAGCCAGGTTTTTATAAAAATAATGGGGTTGTTTTGGTATGCATAAAGCTCTATGAGTATGTTTAGACAAACGGATATGATACATATGCAGTGCAACCAATTGTGATTTTGGAGTGGTAATGATGCAGTTATGTTGGGTTTTCCTCTTCAGTTGTAACAATCCAGAGAAAAACTATACCTACCAAGAGGAAAATATAGACGTTGAGGTAGATCCGGATCAGGATGGGTATTTTGGAGCTGAGGATTGCGATGAAAATTCTCCATCCGTGCATATAGGCGCTTCCGAGATTTGTGACGGAATCGACAACAATTGTGATGGAGAGATTGATGAAGGGGTTCTCGTTACATACTATTTTGACGGTGACGGCGATAATTTTGGAGATTCGACCAACACCCAGCAAGATTGTTTCCCTGCTGATGGGTATGTGACCAATGGCAATGATTGCGATGATGAAGATGATGCCATGTATCCAGGATCGATGGAAGTGTGTGATGGTCTTGACAACGACTGCAACGATCTCATCGATGATGGTTTGGGTGTGTACTGGTTCTTTGATGAAGATGGTGACGGATATGGTTCCATCGATACGTCGATACAGGCTTGCACACAGCCTCAAGGATCAATAACGACGGGAGGAGATTGTGATGATGAAAATGCACAGATTTTTCCCGGTGTTGACGAAGAATGCGATGGGGTTGATAACAACTGTAATGGTCAGATAGATGAAACCGGGTCGGATCGCTGGTTTCGAGATGAAGATGAAGATGGTTTTGGAAGTCCATCCAACTTTGTAGAATCGTGTGTTCCTGTTGAGGGGTATATTGATAACAATCTTGATTGTAACGATACGGACGACTCTATTCATCCTGACAGTGTTGAGCTATGTGATGGTCTTGACAACAACTGCAATGGAATCTTGAATGACAATGCTCTGGATGGATCTACTTGGTTTGAAGATAGCGATATGGATGGATATGGAAATCCAGCTTCTTCTACGATTGCATGTACACAACCGGCTGGTTTTTCCAGTAACGATGATGACTGTGACGATAGCAATATTTTGATTTCTCCTATCGCGCTTGAATTTTGTAATGAAATAGATGACGATTGTGATGGTGTGGTCGACGATAGTGATGTTGTTGATTTTCAGGTGTTCTTTGGTGATGCAGATGGTGATGGCTTTGGAGATTCATCGATTGTGATGCAAGCGTGTGCACAAGGGGCTGGGATGGCCACCAACAACCAAGATTGTGATGATACCAATGCAAGCATTTATCCATATGCCACAGAAGTGTGCAACGGACTAGACGACAATTGCAACACGGTGATCGATGATGGTGCTGAGGATCTTCAGTTATACTATCAAGACATCGACGGAGATGGTTTTGGAAGCAGTGTCACGGTGTTGGTATGTGATGGAACAGCCGGTGTTTCGGCGCAGACGGGTGATTGCGATGATGAAAATGCTGCGATCAATCCCGATGAGATAGAGGTGTGCAATGCAGTGGATGATAATTGTGATGGGAGTATCGATGAGGGACTCCCTACAACGGTATGGTATCGAGATTCAGATTTAGATGGATTTGGAAATCATGCGTTGTCAACTTATAATTGTCAGCAGCCCAGTGGGTATGTATTGAACGATGATGATTGTGAAGATGGGGATGCTCTCATCAACCCAAATAGCACCGAGATATGCAATGGTTTGGATGATGACTGCGATAATGATGCAGATGCAGGTTTTCTTGGAAAAGACCTCATCTGTTTGGCGGATAGCTGTTTGGATATTCTAAATGCCCATCCAGGTGCTGCAGATGGAAAATATATGATCAACTTTCCATCGGGGATTGAGCAAGCGCAGTGTGATATGGGCTCATTTGGTGGAGGATGGACACAAGTATTTATGGACGATATGTCTCCTCCTGACTCTGGTTGGACATTGCAAACAACGTCGGTTTGCGGTGTCTGGGGAGAGATATTGGGAGGGTATAACGTGATTTCAGGTGGTTCATTCGATAATACGATTTCGACCAAGGGGATCCCACACAGTCAGGTTTGGGTAGAGATGGATTACATTACGCTGGATTCTTGGGATGAGACGACATCTCAGTGGGGACCCGATATGGCGTATGTGCAGTTTGACGGAAATTATATCTGGTACACCGATATAGACAATCATCTTTCGATATACGGTCAGGTTTGTGGATGGTGGCGTCCCAATTATCCTCAAGGTTCATATGATTCAAGACACTATGTTTCGACCATTGAGAATGGAAGCGTTACCGATTTTACCATCACCGCAGGATCGACTTTGAGTCAAGGGCCTGCAGACGAGTCTTTTGGTCTTGATGATGTCTATGTGTGGGTACGATGAGATTCGGATTACTTATATGGTTGTGGGCGTGTGCTTCTGAGCAACAGGCCGCAAAAAAAATCCTTGATTACGATGTGGATCAAGATGGCTTTTCCGCACAAGAAGATTGTGATGATGGCGATCCATTTGTATATCCGG
>NYTD01000121.1 GCA_002683315.1 Deltaproteobacteria bacterium
ACTAGAAGAAAAACAACAACAACATAAAGCGCAGGCATGGAACAATCTTCTCTTTTCTGATGTCATGTTCACCGATGGAATTCTTTTTGCTGTTTATGAAAACGTCGGAAACGGAAGTACATCATGGTATGACTTCCAAAGTAACATTCCCCTATTTACCTGTGCTGCAACCAGTCCATACATCTACACTATGACCGCAGGTAATTTTGGTGGAAACCTATGTTCTACCAATCTATACATCAACGCCATCGATCACGATGGCGGTGGTCCCACGTCATGCAATCAAAACAGTATATGGGCGGATAACTCCTATGGACCAACATGGAGCACACTCAATAACGGAACCTTTTGCCCTTTGGATGATCCAGGTAGCAACACATTCCACTATCACGATACACGCCTTCCCTGGTCCCAAACTGAAGATCTCATGATGTTTGTTCGCTGAATAAAGTCACAATATGGATTGAGCCAAAATAAGAATCAATCTCGCCAGCAAAAAACGAAATAACACCAAGTAATGATGAGGTATGTTTTCGATATCGATACACCGAACCAATGATGTTGTTTATTTTTGACGACTATTAGTTATGTAAACTATTAGAGGCTCATAAAAAAATTATGATACATTTCGTGCCAAGCGAAATCCCAAGTTGGCATCTCGGACCGTTGGATAAAATCGAGAACGACGAGTAACTGTACACTCTTCAGCCAAATCAAACCATCCTCCACCACGATTGACCCTTTCCAGCACTTCTCTCTCTTCTTCGATGAACAAAACTTCTTCTTTGGGTTGTTCGGTAAACAGAGGAGGAATCCCAAGCATGGCTCTGCGTTGATTTTCAATTACCAAAGCCTCAAGTGTGAGTGTTGGACGAATATTTGCCTCTTCTTTGGATTGAGGGACAAAGGATTCTGCACCATCATAGGGCTTGGCCAGATTCCAGCACCATTCATCAACATTCCCGTTTAAATCATATAGACCACATGGAGAAACCTTCTTTTGCATGATGGCATGACTTGTAAGCATAGAATTGTCCCGAAACCACCCTACCTCTGTTGGATTGGCCGAGCCCACATAGTCATGATCATTTTGAGTTCGAGCCGCAATTTCCCACTCTTCTTCACGAGGAAGACGATATCCATTGGCGGAACCATCCCATTCTACTGATGTTGTTTCAAATCCATCACCATCAAAAGAACGTTCACTTATTTTATAGCAAGACTGAAGCCCTTTCTTCTTCGATAATGCATTGCAAAATCGAAGTGTATCAAACCATGAAACCATCTCCACAGGGCGAGATGCTCCCTCATGTGATGAAGGATTACTCTCCATTACAGAATAATACAACAGTTGAGTCACTGGATAATATCCAAGCTCAAAAGGCGAAATCTCTATCTCATGTTCAGGATAGGCAAACGATGCCGTATTGCTTCCTATTCGATACATTCCTCCCTCAAATCGTTTGCATGTCAACGATAATTCTTCCAGTCGCGTACGATCACCAGAAGATAGCGTTTCGACAGAAGCGGACTCCAACCGTAATAACCATAGAGCTTGCATTCCATTTTTTTCAGAGAGTGTGTGTAGAACATGACCACTAGGAAGCGTTCGAAGAGCTTCTCCCAAAGAATACTGAATATCTAGACTCGGAGCTGGACGTTGCTTCCAGCGAATCATATGATCCGTTCCAACATCAAAATATTCAGTCAGAGCATGTGTCCAACCCTTGTCTTTGAGCTTACGAAATGCATTTATTGTGTCTTCAGACATCAATTCTACAGAGATCTTGTCCCACTGTTCTTTTTGATAGCGATTACGCTTACACTCCTCTCTCCAGCGTACCGCCTCCTTTTTCCACTGCTCAAACAGCTCCATTACAATCTCCTACGAAATGAATGTAGCATATTTCCGCATTTCATCGATCATGATTTTACAACAGAACAAAATATGCAAAATGCAAAACCCATTCAAAAAACCATTAGAACTAATTATAATTGATCCAGATCTATTATTTTGCGTTATTAGCTTTTCATAACCTATTCATACTGAGGTGAACTATGAAAAAAGCAATCATTATTGGTTCTGGGTTTGGCGGACTCTCTTTGGGAATTCGAATGCAAAGCCTAGGTTTTGACACCATGATCTTAGAAAAGCTGGATAAGCCTGGAGGCAGAGCATATGTACGCGAAGATCAAGGGTTCCGATTCGATATGGGTCCAACTGTGATTACCGTACCTCATTTTATCGAAGAACTCTTCTCTCTAGAGAGAGGTGTTCATAACCTGAACGAACCTGATTTTCCTGCTGAGATCCTCTCTCCTGACGCCCGTATCTTAGAAGGTACTTCTGGAGGAGTCAATACCTCTAAGTACTGTACTATCGTTCCGATTCTTCCATTTTATCGTATCTATTTTGATGATGGAACCTACTTCGACTACGATGGAGATCCTGAAAATACACGCCGACAAATTGAAGTCATCGAACCAGACGATCTAGAAGGATACGAACAATTTCATGATGCTGCAGAAAAAATATTCCAGCGAGGATTTTTAGAGCTCGGATACACATATTTCTCCGATATCCCAACCATGCTAAAAATTGCTCCAGAACTCTTCAAGCTCGATGCAGTTCGCAACCTCTTCCGTTTTTCATCACAATACTTCAAATCTGATAAACTGAGACAGGTATTCAGTTTTGAAACCCTTCTTGTCGGAGGAAATCCACTCAAAGTTCCCGCGATTTATGCCATGATTCACTTTGTTGAAAAAACATGGGGTGTTCACTATGTCATGGGTGGAACCGGTGCTCTGATCAATGGTTTTGTTCAAAAATTTGAAGAACTTGGAGGAGAGATTCGCTACAACTCTGAAGTCACAAATATCTGTATCGAAAAACAAGGCCTATTTCAAAAAAACAAAGTGACTGGTATTGATCTTGCGGACGGCACACATCTAGATACAGATCTCGTATGCTCCAATGGTGATTTTGCTCATACCTATCTCAATCTTATCGAAAAAAAGTATCGTTCTTGGACACCGGATTGGCGAATCAAAACCATGAACTACTCCATGTCTTTGGTCGTCATCTACTTTGGATTCAAAGAGGGAGAAACCCCACTCGACCTACGTCATCACAATATTATTCTTGGGCCAAGATACGAAGAACTTCTTACCGATATCTTCGATCGCAAAATCCTCGCTCAAGACTTTTCTCAATATCTCCACATCCCCACCCTTACCGATCCACAGATGGCTCCAGATGGTCACCATACAGCCTATACATTAATCCCAGTTCCACACAACGGCTCAAAGATTGATTGGAGTGTCGAAGGACCAAAGCTTGTTGATAATGTCCTAAAATTTCTTGAAGACAAAGGGTATATCCCCGACCTGCAAAAAAACCTCGTATGCTCAAGCTATATCGATCCTAATTATTTTGAACACACCCTGAATTCTTATCTGGGGAATGCTTTTGGTGTGGAACCGACACTCACTCAGTCCGCCTATTTCCGACCACAAAACCGTTCTTCCGAGATCGAGAACTTGTATCTTGTCGGGGCGAATGCACAACCTGGCGCGGGAACCCCTTCGGTTATGATGTCAGCAAAAATGACTGCACGAGCCATTGCTGAAGACCACCCCGATGTACTGACCTCCATAAAACCACAGGAAAAGAGCGCGAAATAATCCCGTTGCTTCGCATTGTTGGATATATCTAATTCATCCCCCATACTTGTGATGATTTATGAGTAGTCCATATATTGATTGCTTTTTGCGACCCGGAGCATGGTTCCATGCCCGACCATCCTCTTTGAAACGAGACTGGATGGATGCTACCACTAATAAACACGCATATCGATGCCTTCCTCTGCTTCATGCCAATCAACATGGATGGGAGATTCTTCTAAAACAAGGTTTTACAGCATATTGGAATGGTGGTCCAACCCAGCAAGACCTAAATTTTGAGCTAGAAGGAACCTCCCCTGATGGTTCCTCGCCAATCGTAAGCGCTTTCGGTTCTGGTATCATCACCTTTCATATACCTTGTCTCTTCTCTACTCCAAAAGATGTGAATCTATGGGTTTGTGGCCGCCCCAATTCATTTAAAGATGGAGCCCAACCTCTGAATGCGGTTGTGGAGACCGATTGGTATCAAGAAGGTGGCTTTACCATGAATTGGAAGATTACTCGTCCAAACCATCCCATTCATTTTGCTCTTCACGAACCCATTTGCTTCTTTTTTCCTGTCCCTCGAGGATATGTAGAATCTTTTCAGCCTAGACTCCGCTCTTTTGAAACAGATTTAGAAAGAAAAGAGGCGTATCTTAATGCAGAACAGCGCCGGATAGAATTTCAAGAAAACCTCTCTATTACCCAAGTTAAGGAAACAATTATCCCTGGAATGCAACAAAAAAAGCAATGGCAAAGACATTACTTTGAAGGAAAACAACCTGATGGTTCTACTGCTCACGGACATCAAACCAAATTGAATATTAAACCTTTTCATATTGAGGATGTATGACGCTTCGCGAACAACTACCGACTGACTGGAGAACCATCCTTCAAAAAGAGTTTCACAAACCGTATTGGTCATCACTAGAAGAAAAATTGACCCAGGCCCGTAAAAAAACGACAGTATATCCCCCTTCAAAAGAAGTATTCTCTGCTTTTCATGCATGTTCATTTGGGTCGTGTCGACTCTTATTGCTGGGGCAGGACCCATACCATGGTCCCAATCAAGCACATGGACTTTCTTTTTCTGTACCCGATGGAATCAAGATCCCACCATCACTTCGCAATATGTATAAAGAAAGAAAAAGCGATCTAAACCTTCCTATTCCTACATCTGGCAACCTTGAAGCATGGTCAAAAAGAGGTATTCTGCTGCTCAATGCATTTTTAACGGTTGAAGAGAAAAAAGCGGGGTCTCATTCCAAGTGGGGATGGGGTCAATTTACGGATGCCGTTATCGCACAACTATCCAAAAGAGAAAAACCACTTGTGTTTCTTATGTGGGGAAATTTCGCCAAGAAAAAAATCAAGCTTATTGACCAAGATCGACATAGAATCGTATCCTCTGCACACCCTTCTCCTCTTTCTGCTCATAGAGGTTTTTTTGGTTCAAAACCATATTCAAGAGTAAATGAAGCACTAATGGAAATCAACCAACAACCTATTGACTGGTCTTTGTAAGCTTTTCTTTTTTGGACTTCAGCTGCCCACACCCCGCATCAATATCGATTCCACGACGAATCCGAACAGTCGCAACCACGCCATATGTAGCCAATATTGCAATAAAAGGCTCCAACGAAAAACTCGGCTCTCCAACAAATCCCTCTGTAGGGTTTAAAGGAATAATGTTGACGTGACATTCAAGCCCTTTGAGCAATCGCCCCAAACGATGCGCTTCTTTTGCATCATCGTTATGCCCGGCAATATGCGCCCACTCAAATGTAATCCTACGATTGGTCTTTTGAACATAGTATCGACAGGCATCCATCAACTCATCAATGTCGTACTTCTTGTTGATGGGCATCAATGCGCTACGTGTTTCATTTTCTGTCGCATGCAGCGATATCGCAAGATTGACCTGAATCCCCTCTTCTGCAAATTTTCGAATCTTGGGTGCCAGCCCAACTGTACTTAAGGTTATCCTTCGAGCGCCGATTCCCAATCTTGTTCGAATCATATCTATCGCTTGCAGAACCGAATTATAATTATGAAAAGGTTCTCCCATTCCCATCAAAACGACATTGCTCAATCGTTTTGATGGGAATGGGAGGACCTTTTCATAATTA
>NYTD01000122.1 GCA_002683315.1 Deltaproteobacteria bacterium
CTTTTCAAAAGTTTTTTTCTTGGGTCAAAGACTCGACTTTCCCCCTGAATTTCATACAAAAATCTTTGATAGCGTAAATCTGTTACAAGTTCAAGAAAAAGCACCACAAGATTGGTTTCATTTTCAGCAAATGAAACTAAGATATTGTCATCTATACGGAGCGCTCCCCCCTCATAAGATTCGTGTACTTATTCAAGAAATACAAGAAAATATAGCCGTGCTATTTTCCGATGCAGATGATTCAATCCGCGAACAGATACATACAGACTTTGATCAATCGATATTTTTATATGAAAAGGAAACATTGAATCACTATACTTCAGCAAAGAAGAGAATCGAAAATTTTCAACCCAGAAGCAATCAAGAGTACTACATGAAGCACAGCACATTGGCTCATTTGTATATGTCGATGGGCCGGTTCTCTGACTCTTTACAAGAATACGACGTATCATATCAGTACGCCAAAGAATCCAAAAATATAAATCGAATATCCACGTACTACCGAAACAAGGGTTTGACATACTATGTGATGAGACAATTCGAAGAATCGTATCAGATGTTCACAAAATCACTTCAACTTTCCGAAGAGCTACAAAGTGTCGAAGCAATTCAATTTAACAAAAACCTCTTGAGTGTATTGGAGTTTGAAAAAACTGGAAACGTACCGAAATTTGAAATTCAAAGGGGAGTCCCACTCATACAAAACTTCTTACTGGTTCATGCTACAGTCCAAGATGTAGACAAAATCTTCTCAGCCGGATTTTTTGTACAAAAACACAATATACACCCCTCACTCTCTTTTCTGAGAATATACCTTACGACGTGTCTTCAGCTTCTGATCGATTTTGGTATACCATTCAATGTTTTATCAATGCGCATCCTATTTCAAGAGTATATGGTCGACCCCAATGAAAATCCTCTTGATCATGTCAAGGATGTATTGATGCTTTGTATGCTGTTGGAAGGTGAGGGTAAATACCTGGAGGCCTTTCAATCGCTACAGAAAGCCCTAACGTTTGATCTTGGAGAGAGTGAAGAAGATACATTTTCTCTTCAGGCTGAAAAAGCGTATCTTCAGATACTTCTTGGATATAAAGTAGACCCCAATCTATTCGATATCACCATTCCCAAGATCTGTTATTCCAATCAAAGACTAATGATTACCGCAATCATTAATCTATGTATTGCTTGCTATGCTTATCAAAAGGAAGAACATGCACAACGATATATGAAGATAATACATGCACTTGATAAGAAATATCCATTGACCCATCTTCACTGTGTGCGAATCCAAGAGATACAAAAGTATACAGACAATGTGGATACCTCTATGTTCAGCTCAAACCTTTTTCACAAAGAGCTAACAGAGACAAAAGTGATGGAGATTATGGATTCTATGATTCGTTTACACTCGTAAATCGTTCCTATCTTTTATAATCGATAATTATATAATGAATCTAATGTGGAAAAAGAGTACTTCTATACATCAAAAATATAGAGAAAATTCGTCGTTTCAACCAAGCTTCTGATGTAATACCCAATGCATCTGAAACACTGGTTTGTGTTTGAGCTGTGGCCAACGTGGTCAAAAGGAGCATATTCATGTTGGTAAAAGTAGCAGCCACATCAATCTGCGATCGAACTTCTCCTCTTTGCTGACGTGCTTCTAGTTCTTTAATGATTGTCATATGATGTGATTGAAATGATTCAGGTAAGTAGGAGGCTTGATTTTCAAGAACAAGGCGTAAAAAAAGAACTGCCCATAAATTTTTCTCTACAAATACGGTAATTGTTTCTTCGAGTTTTTTCGTATTTTGATCGGTATTCGTTTGCAGAAGTAAAGAAAAGAATTGTAACAAAGAACCAATGCTTGAAGATTCAATATCATCCATGACTGCTTCCAACAATTTGGATTTGCTGGGATAATGATACATCAACGCTTGCTTACTAATCCCTGCATAATTAGCTATTTTGGCTATAGAAATAGAAAATCCATGCTGAGCAAACATCCATAACGCACTTTCTTTAATGCGTATCCGCGTTTGGAGCTTTTGTTTTTCTCTTTTATTGCTTGTCATATGATTTGGGAGTGTTAATCTCATCATACCATTTCACTTGCCATATGGCAAGTGAAATACTTCCTTTGTCATGACACGAGTTCATCTATGATCTTCTTTTTGTTTATCTTGAATTCCGTTTTTGCACAGCCTCTGTCACTCCAAGAAAGTCTTGCGTTGGTACGTACGCAAAATCCCGAAGTGCAGATCGCGAGACTGCAAGCCGATCAAGCAAATTTTGATCGATTTGCAATCCTCACAAATGCACTGAGTGTACAGGCTTCGGGATCTTGGCTTGATTTTGGTGAACCCCTTGATAGCTACCTCATTGGAGATGAAAATACAGAAGTAGACTGTACAAGCTTTGAAACCTTCGGTTTTGGTGACCTTTGTTCTTCTTTTTCAGAACCACTTCGGGTACGCGAGGAACGAATTTTTGACGGCTCTTTACAAGTTGCTCTGCCAATATCAGCGCTATACAGTATCGTCAAAGGACACTCAGCGAGCCAACATCTACATACAATCAAGAAGTTAGAAATAGAAAAAACCAAGCAGCGCATTGAGATATCTACAATTGAAATCTATATGCAAACCCTAAATATGAAAGAACAACAAGCCATCTTGGAAAAAACACGTACTCGACTAGGTACACATCAAAAATCTGTGCAAGCATTTGTAGAACAAGGTTTTACACATCCTGTTCAACTACAAGAAATAGAGCTTGCAATACAACAAACCAATTTGGGAATTCGACAAGTCAAACAAGGATATACTCTTCTTTGTCAGCAGATGGAGCTGATTCTTGGTCTTAATGATTCATTTTCCCCTCTACCACTCAAAGACAACATCCAAAGTCCCAAAGAAGAATCTCTTCAATCAAATTTGAATCACCAAATATCCATGCACCAGCACCAAGCAGCACAAGATGGTGTCCAAGCCGCTATCGGCAACCTATTTCCCACTGTCGCACTCATCGGTGCTACAACCGTTGCACAAGGTCAAGGCCCATTCACACCAACATCCCAAAGCTATTTTGGATTGAATGTTCAGGCTGAATTTGGCTGGGGGAAAAAATTGATGACACTAAAACAACGCAAATTGGATGTAGCAATGACACAAAAAGGTCTTGAAATCCAACAAAAATCGCTCTCTATTCAGCAACAGCAATACAAACAAAGTTGGCTCAACGTCACTGATACTATATTGTTGGCACAAAAGAAAGTAGAGATTGAGAATCAAAAAAGAGTACAAGCACAAGCTCAATTTGAAGCACATCAAATCACCATCTCCGAACTGCTAGATGCGGAGTCCAATTTTTCCGATGCGCAACTTGAACTGTTGCGTACCAAACGGCAAAGCATCATTGCCCAAGCGAAATATCAACAGTCTATCAATGCTGATACATTGTATTTCCAGCCATAATATTTTATCTTTTTGCATCAAGGACGCATTATGTTCTCTATTATCTTTGCCTGTTTTTTCGCATGTCAGTCACAAGAATCCGAAAGCAAAACAGATCCTGTTCCAAAAGTGGACCTTCGTCCAAAAGTTCGTGTTGAAACCATTACAGAGAAACAATTTGTCCGAACCTTATCACTACCTGCAACAGTGTATGCGCAGAAATCTGCTATCTTAGCACCCAAAGTACAAGGTAGAATCGAATCAGTCGATGTACACATAGGAGATGCTGTCAAAAAAGGTGATATTCTCATGACAATGGATCGCAGTGATTATTTGGCAGGATTCACAGAAGCAAGTGCAGCATATGAACTGGCACAAATTCAAGCAAACCAAGCCAAAAAATCTGCTCAACGATTTGCTGATTTATTGGAACAAGAAGCCATTACCAAAATCCAGTGGGAAGAAGTCGATATGGGCGCCCAATTGGCTTCTGGTCAAGCTGTCCGGGCAAAAGCAGGGCTTGATATTGCAAAAAGTAGACTACAGGACACCAAGCTTCGAGCTCCGTTTGATGGAATAATTGTCACCAGAACCATAGAGAAAGGTGAGATGATGGGTGGACCAGCAACACGTCCACCTCTTCAACTTGTAGATCTCAGCTATGTTCGTATTCAAGCAAGTATCGGAGAAACGGATGCCATCGCCCTCAAAAAAAATCAAACGGGGTCATTGGAAATCCCTGGACAGCATGAACGTATTCCGATTCAAATCTCTCGCATCAATCAAGCCGTCGATCCTGTTGTGAAGACTGTATTGGTGGAATCTACCTTGGACAACAGCAAACATAGTCTCAAGCATAACCAATCTGCAACGCTACATATGGAATTCAATCAGACAGCGATTTCCATTCCCAGACAAGCATTACTCAATCGACAAAGTGCATCAGCCAATATTTTTGTTTTGGTTGGAGATAACGTAGAGCGCCGTGTTGTGCAGTATGGTCGTTCTGAAACGGACTCTGTCCCCGTTTTCTCCGGTGTTTCTGTTGGTGATACAGTCTTAATTGCCGGTCACAACCGTTTGCAAGATGGAGCCGAAGTATTGGTTTTGGAGGCAGAGTAATGAAATGGATTGAATCACTGGTTCGGCGGCCAGCATTGGTGACCGTTATCTACATGATCTTATTTTTGTTTGGCGCCTACAGCTACAGCAAATTACCCATCGATCTACTCCCCGATATGGAAGTTCCCGTTATTACTGTTGTTACGGCATATCCTGGAGCGAGTGCACTTGATGTCGAAGAAAAAATATCCAAACCTCTTGAAGATTCTCTGGGTGCCATTGCCAATCTCAAAGAAATTGCTTCTACCAGTCGAGAGAATCTATCTTTGGTAACCATGGTCTTTACATCCGACGCCAATGTAAATGTAAGTGCCAATGATGTGCGTCAAAATCTTGAAGGACTGAAACGAAATCTTCCCTCTGATTCAGAATCTCCACGCGTTTTAAAATTTGATTTTGGACAAATGCCCATTGTCACATTTGCCATCACGATTCCCGGCTCTGATGTTCGTCTTCTAAAAAAAGATGTGGAAGAAGCACTTATCAATCCACTTCGTAGAGTTCCTGGTGTTGGATCTGTCATGCTTTCCAATGCTCCTGATCAAGTTGTTCGCATCGATGTGCACCAAGATCGTCTTTTGGCTCATGGTCTGACCATGAGCGAACTCGCAGGGATTATTCAAGCCAACAATATGAATATTCCCGCTGGAGATCTAACCCTTGAAGATTTACGCTTTTCCATACGGATGATGGGAGAACAAAAAAGTATCGAAGCGCTGAGAAATCTACCTTTGCTCAAATCACCGATCGGTGAAGGCATGATACTACTCAAAGACTTGGCGGACATCCATCTTGATCTGGAAGATGAAACTGAATTGGCCTATGTAAATGGAAATACAACCATGCTCGGCTACATTCGAAAAACCAGTGATGCCAATGTTTTGGATGTAGCCAAAAGTGCCAATGAGATCTTTGAACAAGCCAAAAAACGACTCCCAGAGGGTGCGCAGATTCAGGTGATGGAATCTGGAGCAGTCTTCATTGAAGGAACCATCAATAACCTGACCAATACCGCCTTAACTGGAGGCGCCCTTGTCTCATTAATTGTTTTTCTATTTCTGAGACGAATCGGACCAACGCTGATCATTGCGAGTGCAATTCCACTTTCCATTATCGTTACCTTCTTGGCTGTATACGCTTTGGGATTCACGCTAAACTCTGTCACGTTAATCGCTCTGTCCTTGTCTGTTGGAATGGTTGTCGACAATGGTGTTGTCGCACTTGAAAATATTTCTCGTAAAATTGACGAAGGAATGGATCGATACAAGGCCGCATATGAAGGAGCTTCTGAAGTAGGAGGGGCTCTACTGGCATCAACCACCACAACACTTGTGATATTTGCACCCATGATGTTTATCTCTGGAATTGTAGGACAAATGTTTGCACAGCTCGCAGTGGTGATGATTGTTACCATTTGTGCCTCGCTTTTCGTCGCGTTGACTGCAACACCGACACTATCTGCGCGACTTATTACTCCTTCTGGAAACAACAACCAAGATGAAGAGAGCATAGAACTCAAATGGTGGGAAAAAAGCTATGTTCAAGCATTAACGATATCCATTGGCCGACCATGGTTCACACTGATTTCTGCTGTCGCTATTGCTGTTATAACGGTTGTTTTGCTTGGTTTATTGGGAACCGATTTCTTACCGAAAGATGATCAAGGCCAGCTCGCCTATACCATAGAACTTCCTGTTGGAACCAGTAAGGAAAAAACGCTAGACGTTGCTGATGCCTATGTCAAAGCACTTCGTACACAACCTGAAGTGCGACTGGTTTCTGTTCGTGTGGGAACATCTGCCAATGGAGGTATGGGAGAAAAGGAGGGATCCAACATAGCACGAGTTCGTGCGAGCCTACTAAGGGCCAATGATCGAAATCGAAGCGATCAAGAAATAGGAGATTACATCTTGGCTACAGTTCCAAGACCACCTGAGGCCCTCAATCTGGAAATGAGTAGAGATGGTTCTGGTGCTGGAGCATTGGGGGCGACAAAGCCCATTGTTGTAGAGTTATTTGGGAATGATCTTGATGAATTGGAACAAGCTTCCAGCCAAGTACAAGATGGTATGCATCAAATCAAGGGGCTCATCAATATAGCTGCTGATCTACTAGAAACTCAACCAGAATTACAGATCAACATGCTGCAAAACCAAAGTACGCAAATGGGAATCCCAATGGCTTTAGCAGGACAAGAACTGCGATTTGCGCTTAATGGTGCACCGATATCTCGACTGAGTAAGGACAATGAAACATATTCCGTCTCTTTACAATTTCGCAAAGAAGATCGTTCCGCTTCTCAATCTTGGAAGCAAGTACCAATTCGAAGCCAGAATGGAATGCTGACAACCCTTGGATCGGTTGCAACACAATCTGAAGGAGAAGCACCACTGCAAATCCAAAGAAAAAATAAGTCCAGAATGCTGAAAATCTCTACCGAACTCTCCGGTATTGCTCTTGGAGATGCAGCAAACGAAGTGGAGACAATGCTCAGCAAAGCAGAATTACCAAAAGGGGTTACATGGGCCATCGGAGGAGCCATCAAAGATCAACGTGAGAGTTTCGGGGATATGGGACTTTTAATGGGAATGGGGCTTATCTTGGTATATCTTGTGATGGTTGCGCAATTTGAGTCGTGGAGCGATCCATTTGTCATCATGTTCTCTGTTCCTTTTGCTGCAACAGGCGCTTTCTTGGCGCTACTCATCTCTGGTACAAACCTATCCGTGACGTCATTTTTGGGTCTTATTATTTTGATTGGAGTTGTGGTAAACAACGCGATTGTACTTATCGACTATATCAAGCTCTTGCGCCAGCGAGGAATGGAACTTATTCAGGCGATCAAAGTTGCTGGGGGTCGCCGCCTTAGACCCGTATTGATTACTTCACTAACAACAGCCGGAGGAATGCTTCCTCTTGCACTCACGACAGGCGAAGGAGAACAACTGTGGGGACCAATGGGAAAAACAGCACTGGGAGGACTTTTGGTCTCTTCGGTTGTGACGCTTGTTCTGGTACCAACCATGTATGTTATCATAGCCAAATGGCAGCTAAGTAGAAAACAAACATCTGCTGCAGCAAAGTAGCCATACAGCTCTAGCAAGATACTGCTTCAGATCAAAATCATGAGTACTTGTACATATATAAATACAAGGGTTTTCCCTCATCGGATGTTCACACTATCCATTCCCATCAACCAAAAGATGTTTGCTCTTGGAAAAGTATTTCTGAATTATCAACGAACCATCTTGCTCATCTAGATGCAACGATTGTACTGACCGTAATTTTGATAGATCAAAGTTTTTTTATACAATCCAAACATTAAAAATAAGATTGAATAAAAAAAAATTACAGACAAGAGTCAAAAAAAACAAATCACTGAAATATCTTCCCACAAGTAGATTATCTTCAAAAATGAGTCTCTAAGATACAAATTTTAGAGTTTGGTTAATTCTGGTCACAATACTTTTCGTCACAATTGTGACAAGACGAATCTCTATCATGCATCAAGATAGAAAATATTAATCTTGCATGTACATTGAATTTTGAGACCGATGCAAGGTTTTTCAAATCACGTCTAAAACATCAATCTATCTAGAGATTATCCCTGATGAAGCGTCAAAAAAGAGAAAATTCTATTTCCGACCCGCACGAAGAAAGTCGTTCTTCTTCGGTTCAAAACAAACATCAAAGCAATTCTGATCGTATCGCAAGAATGGACAGTACAAAAAAGAACAAACCAAAAACACTTTGGGGAACAATGACGCTCATTGTCAATGGAGAACTTCAGTTGGCAAAACAAGCGGCTCATGAAGTAGCCAATAGTGGAAGAGCGGCACAAGATAATAAAACGACCAATATTGCTGGTGATCTTTGGACATTGGCACATCAATTCCAAGAAATTCAAGGTCATTTGTCGACCTCTAATTTTACGACTGTACAAAACCAGTCCTCCAGTACAACCCAGCTCATTCAAAAAATCATCGGTTCTGAAACAGCATTGAAAGTATTGGGGGACAGACTGATTGCTGCAACTCGAGGCTATAAGAAAAGAGCAAAACAAGGATTACGTGCCCAATCCGCTGCTACACAAGAAACATCTGATGTTGATACCGTGATAGAACCCGTCGTAGAAGAACCAGTACAAGAGGAAATCCCAGTAGAAAAGAAACAACAATCATCACTGTCTGGTCAATTCAATGCGCTCTTTGTTCTCGTAGCCAACGGTCACTTATCGCAAGCCAGAAATCGTGCTCATAAACTTGCCAACACAGCACGAACAAAACAAGATTCAATATCCGCAGATATTGCAGGAACAATTTGGACCATTTCTCAAAACTTTACCGATATCCAAGCACTACTAAAAGAGCTAAAATACAGCCAAGTAAAAGACAAATCGAAAAATTCTGCTGATCAAACCAGATCACTTATTACTGCTGGACATATCTCCAATGAAATCGGTGATAAGGTACTTAAAATCGCTGGGGGATATTGGACCATCGCCAACAAGGCTCTTGTCGAACAAAGTCCTGCGAATAGCGCAAAAGAAGGAACAGCAGCTGCGAATGCACAAAACTCTGAAACCGTTGACCAACATCGTCTAAATCACCATCGAAACTATGCCTATTGTGGGGTTGCTACACTAATGATGCTGTTTGAAGCCAATGGAGAGTCAGCAAACAACACTCAAGAAATGAATCGAATCGCATCTCAGGTATATATCAAAGACCACGGCTCTGATGTCGGACGCATGGGTCAACTGATGAGGGATCGAGGGTACAATTCTGCGCAAGCCACACGTAATGGTGGTATGAACGCACTGCTTGACACGCTGGATAAAGGACAGCCCGTTCCTTTTGGTGTTACACATTCAGCAGGAACAATCATCAAAATAAACTCTGGTGGTTCACAACGTTATCCTTGGGCGCGAGTCGGAGACTATCACTCCAAAAGATTCGGTCTCGCCGGACATTGGATCTTGGTTGTCGGATATGAAGGCTCAAGAGAGAACCCCACACATTTTATCGCCAACGATCCTGACTTGGGCGGTCAACTACGCATCGAAAAAACCAGACTTACTCGTATGGGTGTTCGAGAAGGACAATTTTACCAGGTCACACAATAAAATATCATTCAACAAACCACACGAGACAGACCCAAACTCTAAAGTCAGTGTACAAAGCGCAGAATGTGATGAATCTACTATAAAGATGAACGGATCAAATTAGGTTTTCAGTGAATATTCGCATCTCCATCATCACCATCAGTCCCAAATATGTCATCATGTCCTGCCGCGGTGCCCGTATACATGGTGGTGCTTGAAACCATAATTGTAGATTGTGAAAAAGTGGAATTCATTGCGATTCCATTTTCAAACATTGTTTGCGTTGTGTAATATGCCATTCCGCTTGGTGTACTGAAAATATTAACTGCATAGGCTGTGAAGCATAAGAAGCAGGTGGTGGAGCTTGAGCCTCTTGTCCACTCAATTGTAGCTTCATGATTCGTAGCCGCAACTATATTGGAGTGAATATAACGAAAGGAAAAGGAAAGGCCTTCCTCAACACATATAGAACCATCACTTGACGTAGATTCATACAAAGACTCATCGACCAACACATTTATTTTTCTTACTCCAGGCCAAGAAGAAAGTGGACTTGACGTAAGGATCGCCTCAGAGGAAAAGGTAAAATCGAAGCACTCTCCATCGACCGGCGCTGCATACCCATCTCCATCTGCATCATCCAAACAGTATTCGTCTATGGGAGAAGCTTCATTAAAGCCGGCACCGGGAAACGTTGTGATACTTGAATCATCACAATCTGTTCCCGCAGAAAGACCAAAAGCGATTTGATTGAGAGTCAGTTCCTCATCTCCATATCCATCTCCATCTACATCCTTATAGCAAGCCGTCGGATTCGATTCGTCTATTAATGATCGTCGATTGGCATTCGTGTCATGACAATCATACCCAACACTCCACGTTCCACCAGCACCCGCACAATCACTATCATTGAGATAGCCGACAACAGTACAGTACTCGTCTCCCTCTCGAGCATCTCCATCTCCATCTTGATCGTAATCGTTGTCTCCAGCACAATCAGAGTCGATGCCATCATACCAAACATCGATCGCAAGTGGATTGATTGTCTCATCCATATCATTGCAATCTAGCTCTGTCACAAATCCATCACAGTCCGCGTCCTCTGCAATAATTGTTGATCCAGAATTGGTATCATCACAATCTTCGGCTGTCAGCACGCCATCACAATCTCGATCATTTGCGACAGCAAGAAGTGTTTCATTGGAGTCATCACAATCTTCTTCGCGAAGCACACCATCGCAATCAGCATCTTCTGCCAGAATTGTTGATTCTGCATTGGTATCGTCACAGTCGTCTTCGGTAATGGTACCATCACAATCCGCATCTTCTGCTAAAATCGTTGAACTTGCATCATCATCATTACAATCATCGGCTGTCAGCACGCCATCACAATCCGCATCTTCAGCTACAATCGTATACCTTGCGTCATTGTCATCACAATCATCGACAGCAAGAACCGTGTCACAATCGGCATCTTCTGCCAAAGAAGTAGACCCTGCATCATTGTCATCACAGTCCTCGGCGGTAACAATACCATCACAATCAGCATCTTCCGCTAGAATAGTAGACCCTGCATCATTATCATCACAATCTTCTTCGGTAATGATACCATCACAATCCGCATCAGCCTCTATGAGATTTGCTTGTGGATCTTCTTGGCAATAGCCGGTATTGTCTGCAACTTTAATGGGCTCTGCACAGCCCCAAAAAAATGAAAATAGTAACATGTGGTCTCCTATGATTATGAACCAAGGCTATCATATCACCTTAAAAACTGCAACAGTATGACATTGTAAATAGATTTTCAAATTTACTATATTTTTGTTAACTTAATTAACAAAAACATGTTAATTGGATTAACAAAACTTATTATGAGTATACTTATGTCGCTAAGAAGCAAACAATATCGCAAAGAGAGGATGAATCGTCTGCATCAAACCGCTCGACGTCATATCGCAAAACATGGGGTGCAAGGACTCCAGCTAAAGGAACTTGCAAAGGAGCTGGGATACACAGCACCTGCATTATATCGGTACTACCCATCGAAAGAAGCACTTATCGTAGATCTACAAAAAGAAACACTGCATATTATGCGTCACTCTCTTCATGATTTTTTGACGCATTTTGCATCCTCTTCTTCCCTAGTCAAGTTGATTCTGTGTGCGAAATTCTATATCGGATATGCACAAAACTCTCCGGCATCATTTGCGCTAAACAACAGCGTCTTTTCAAGTACGTCTGTCTTGCTTGGTGGAGAAAATCGAGATGCCATTATTCATGCAATGAGAGACGTTCTTCTCTTGATTCAAGAGCAGATCGACCAGATCAACATTACAGAATCCGCCAACACATTCACCCATACAATGTGTTTTTGGAGCTCACTGCATGGTGTTTTGCTCACCCAAAAGTATAAAGATGATTTTTATATCCCCTCTCCGGAGCATTTTGTAGATACACTCCTAATCGGATGGGGAATTCCCAAATCAAAAATTATCGAAGCACAACAACAAATCAAGCATCACTGTGATGATGCAACACTTGTCTCTTTCACCTCTCTTGATACAAAGGAAAACCCATGACCGTACTGCTCTCTTTTCTTGTTGGTGTATTCACTTGGAGTCTTTGTGAATATATTCTCCATCGTTTTGTTGGTCACAGCAAAAATTTGATTCATGGATTCACAAAAGAACATCGTTCCCATCACCAAAATGGAGAATACTTTATGCCCGTTCTTCAGAAATTACAGACATCCTGCTCTGTTTTGATTCCATTATTTGTCATCTCAACCATCGTACTGGGACAACCAATCGGAATCGGATTTTCAACCGGATTTGCATCATTTTTTGTGCTCTATGAATACATGCACAAAAGAGCGCATACGCACCCACCAAGAAATTCATACGAACGATGGATCTACAAACACCATTTTTATCATCACTTTGGTGCACCCAACAAAAATTTTGGGTTCACCAGCTCTATTTGGGACTTGCTCTTTGGAACCCATGCACAAACAGATGTCGTTCGTATTCCATCTAGAAAGGCTATGTGTTGGTTGCTTCATCCACATACTCATGAAGTTCGATCCGAATTTGCACAAGACTACAAAATTCGATCACCAAGAAAGAGAGCACAAAATGAGTAGGCTGAAGACGTTTGTACCTCTAATGCATCCTTATAAGATACGATTTACGAAATAGATCGTACAATCATTTTCTATGTCAGCAGATAGAAAAATAAGGCTTTTCCTGTGTAGATATAGCCCAATACCAAAAAAAACTCACCGATAAAAACCGCCAATATAAATCGGAAAAAAGACATGCGAATGGTACCTGCAATACAGCAGATCAAATCTGTGGGTACAATCGGAAAAAAAGACCACAATATTACAATCGGCACACCATACCGCTCCATTTTCTGCTTTAGTCCCAGATAAATTCGCTCATATTTTGTGCGCAGTGTATCTTCAAATCCCAACCGTTCTGAGAACCAGTATACAACGCTACATCCGAAAAGAACGCCCGCCATAGAAATCACAAAAACCAAAAAAGGATTGTGCGGAAAAATCAATACGCCAGCCAAAACAAATGGAGTGCTGGGTATGAGAAAGAATCCTCTCAACATAGAAAGCATAAAATACACCAACATTGCTTGCTCTTGATAGCGTTTCACATATGAAGCCAACCCTTCTGCGCGAAAATACTCTGGATATTTCAGATAAAGAAATACAGCGAAAATAATCGCCGATAGCCACAGAAATCGACCGATTTTTTTGTTCATCATTACATCTTTCATGAAGCCAAATTCTTCGTCAACGCACATTCTGATGGGAATCTACGCACAGAGTACATATACGAGTCATGTGAATCACCAGCCTCACCAAATGACCATTTTTGCCCACATATTGTGCTCTGCACAACCTTTATGGAACTATCTATCGGCGCAAATGGATGCTGTCTTCGCATAATATAACGAAGAGTCCCATGTTCATGTCCAGATTCCATATATATTGTCACCTGCTGTGTATCCAAAGTAATCCGTCCTTTCTCATACTCCCAAACAATCATTTGTTACCTCTGCTCATTCATAATTGTTTTGGGTTCGTTCCAATTTCGTTTCCAGTCAAAAAACACGCACAACCCAAGTGCAGTCGCCATAAGAAGTGTTCCTGACCAAGCTATCATTGGAAAAAGGTGACAGAATGCTCCAATGGAGAAACACAGAGTCCCTAGGTATCGGCCATAGCGAACCGAAGGTGCCGTATTCAAAAGCCCCAACCCCGTAATGAAGAAATCCACAGCTATAATCGACGATGGTAACCGATCATCCCCTATTGACACCCAACGATGTAAATTCACGGCCAATAAAATACCAACAATCGATATTAATGCTCGGCGAGCATTTGGACTGACAAAAAATCTACTCCTTCCAATAATCACAACCGGAACAAGTGGTATACCCAGCGTTAGGGACTGTAAAAATAACGTTTCTGACGACATGATGTTTGGATCTAAGTCATTTGTTTGAAACAAATAATACACCAAAACCATACAAGAAGAACAAATACCCGCAAGTAAAGAGAATCGAAATAGTGTACTGGACTGCTGTCTATTTTGATCTTCTCGGAATTGCTGCAACTCCTGTTTCATTGTACTTTGCTCAACCCCTAGTGCTTCTACTTTTACCTTGAGGTGATGAGGCAAGGATTCTA
>NYTD01000123.1 GCA_002683315.1 Deltaproteobacteria bacterium
TTCCATGAAAGTAGAATTTCTAAAGTCATGCAATGCAGGTCGTCCTGAAACAATCTCAGCTCCTGTTATGAACAATATTTGTACCTGTAGCTTAAATAAACTAGAAAAACTGTATGCCCCACAAGACCTAGGGACACCAGAAGCCATCAAAAAAGCAGAACAAACTGGTGCTTCTTGTGCAATGGGCTCCAAAGGAGCATGGTCCGATCTCATCAAACAACAATTCATGCAAGGTTGTGAATCTTCAAAACCTGAAGGGATTACTGCACCTGCCATGAAAAATATCTGTTCTTGTTCCATGAACATGATCGAAGTAAAATACAGCCCTGAAGATCTTCAATCACAAGAGGCCATCTCTTTTTCTGAGAAAGCTGGTGAAGTCTGTGCAAAACAAGAGCTGAACAAGTAATCGTAATTACTTGTTGGAATGTGCATATGTTCCCATACGCCATCCCATAACCGAGTCAAAAACAAGTAAGAATCCACCTTGGATCATGATGGACTCTCCCCATCCGACCCATTGTGGATTTCCTCTTTTCTGCCCTTCCATCCGAAGCCAAGCACCAGAGGCAACATATACGACATCAAGGGCACTGTTGATCCAAAAGATCTTCTGTAATTTTTTAGGTTTTACAGGCTTGTTGCTGGAAAGCGCATAGGAAGCCAGACCTGCATTCACAATACTCCATCCCACATTCATCTGGTGAAAAGAAGATATCTGAGGAGATTCATGCATGACACCAACCAAACTGGTCGCATTCCCCATCGCCCATCCGTTTAACATCCACATACCTTGTCGAAACTCTTCCTGTGGATTGGCGAAAACTGTAAAAAAAAGTGCAAAAAAAATCAACTTATCCGTCCATGTCTTATACGTTACTTGAATACGTTTTATCTATAACCGTACGTACCCCGTTACAAAGGAGCAAACATGAAAGCATTTTTATATACTGTACTCATATCTTTTGCCTTTTCCGTATCCCCTGCATTTGCTGCAGAGTGGACCAAACTCGGAGCAAAAGACGTAAATTTCAAAGCAGAAATAGACACGATTAAAGTTGGCGCTTCTGAAGGTACATTTTCAGCCATCAAGCTTGATGTCAATCGAGGTGGAATTGTCATGTATGATATTGTCGTGACATTTGGAAATGGAGAAACCTTTTCTCCAAACACACGCCTCAAATTTTCAAAAGGCAGTCTATCTCGCACTATCGATCTTCCCGGAACCGCTCGTGTGATAAAAAAAGTTAAATTTGTTTATAAAAGTCAGGGCAAGAAAAGAAATAAAAAAAACAAAGCACGTGTTCTCCTTTTTGGGAAGAAGGTCGGAATGGGGGCATCATCCAACGCTCATCCAGACTTCCCCGGGTGGAAACATATCGGCTCTCGCAAAGTATCTCCAAAAGGGGAGAAAGATACAATATCTGTGAAGGAAGATGGAAAAATTCGCTCTTTTCTCTTTGCACCTACCGGTGGTGCAATAGAGGTATATGACATTGTGGTTCACTTTGGAAATGGAGAAAGATTCTCTCCCAAGACACGCCTCAAATTTGGTGCGAAGAGTACGTCTCGCAATATCGATCTGCCTGGTAAATCTCGTCGGGTTCTTAAGATTGACTTTTACTACAAAAGCAACAGCAAAGATGCAAAAATTCATGTCTTTGGAAAGAACTAATTATTAACGATAATAAGACAGCCACATCCTATCACATCGTTGAGTTTGTACACATGCGTACAGACTCTTTTTTTTTAGAGTGCTGTCTAAGTATATCTTTTTGCACTCGTGCGACCATATTCGTTTATTGAGCCAAAGTCATCTTGCGATACTGGAACCCAATATATTCTTATGGTTCCAATGTCTCAAGATGCTTTTGTGGATCAACAGATACACCATCGATACGTATTTCATAATGCAAATGTGGGCCTGTAGATCGTCCTGTAGAACCCACAAGAGCAATCGATTCTCCTTCTTGGACATTGCTACCCACGCGCTTTAAAAGCTTCGAGGCATGTCCGTATCTCGTTCGGATTCCATATCCGTGATCGATTTCGATGTAATTACCATATCCGGACTGGTACTCCGAAACCACCACAATTCCTTTTTTGGGAGAAATGATCGACGTTCCTCTTTGTGCGGCAATATCGATTCCTTTGTGAAATGTCCATTTTCCTGTTGTTGGAGAAGCACGATAACCATAGGCAGATGTAAGAATTCCTTCTACGGGCCAGTTTGTCGGAATCGCCTTGGTTCGCTCTATACTTTCATGAACCGCATCCACTCTTTTTAACAAAATAGGAGTAAATAGCTCAGCTTGAGAACGTAATCGTTCCAACCTCATTTGATACGTCATCAGATTTTCGTTGGATTCAGGAACAGGAATAGGCTCTTCTGTGGCACTCGTAATCAAGTGTAGCATTCGTCGTTCCAACACAGCTAGTTCTTGATTTAGCATACTCATCTGTTGTCTTCGCTGCAGATTTCTCGCAATAATATTATGTGACTGATCTGTATTGTGGAAATCATACAACAGATACCCTATTCCACCAAAAGACCCCAAAAAAACCAAAAATATAAGCCAAAACATTACATAAGACATATCCAGCTGAATTGCCTTCAGGTGTGGAGTATCTGGTATCACAAGCAGTGTAAAATTTCGCTTGCTCATGTAATCGTATCCTTTTGATGATGGTATGCGTGATATATATCGTCTTGACATGGGTATGGCATATAATATTTGTTTCGCGATCTCACTCCTACAAATTAGATTATGAAAAACCTTTGTATCGTTTCCTATGGAGCTTCAATGAAACAAGAAATCACACATATCATTCCTATCTCCTTCACTGACTTTTGGGAAACATGCTTCTTTTCAAGTGCATACACGAAAGCCGAACATCTCGATGGATTATCTTGCTCAGAATTTTCCTTCATTGAAGAATATATGGGAGAGCCCCAGTACAAAAGGGTCCTTTTTTCAGTCCCTCCTTTGAATATTCCATCCAGTATACAAAAATTTGTCGGAAACCGAATCGGATACACGGAGCACGGTACATTCGATCCCATAAAAAAACAATATCACTTCTCTTTGATTCCTACTGTACTACCCAAAAAAATATCGATTACCGGTTACTATACTGCCCATCGAGTCGATGAAAATAATACAAAGCGTACATGCTTTTTGGAGACCTCTGTGTCTATCTTCGGTGTGGGAAAGAAAATCGAGGGGATCATTGCACAATCCAATGTAGACGTACAAAAGAATACGGCAGCATTTGCAGCACGATGGATTGCGCAATCAAGATGATTGTACAGATGAGATGTTCCCAGAAATTCGATCCAACAACAATTCCGCTGCACCGATGAGCATATTAGAACATGTATATGGAAGATGCACAAAACCAGATGGAATCCCCAGATTATGCGCTTGCATGAGGTAAAATAAATTGTTGCAAACGAATCGACCCGGATCAGATGATATGACAACAGGTATCCCGCCTTTTTTTTGATGAGAGACAAGAGACTCTATTGGCAAAGATGATGGAAGCGATGATGGCCCATCCTTCACGATATCTGCATCTTGTGGTTTATTGCCCTTATTGTCGGGAATTCGAAAATGATTGCGGTTGTAGGCATATTGTTCTAGATGAATTCCTGTGCGTTTGGATTGACCAAATGCGATCACGGCGATGGGATTGTATGTTTCAATTTGCTCTCTTAGCAAAAGCCAAGCTTCATCACACACCACAGGAAGAACACAAGAACGAAGAAAAATTGTATTGTTTTGAACGGTTCGACCATCAAGAGCTTTCACCAAATCTTGAGAAGAATTATGGGGTGCACCATCAAACGGTTCAAATCCAGATATAAGAATACAATCCATCATGCCTCAAATGCAAAAAAGCTTCCGATGGAAGCTTTCAAAAGTTTTGGTAGAAAGAGTGGGGATGATGGGACTTGAACCCATACTCTCTTGCGAGAACGGGATTTTGAATCCAGCGCGTCTACCAATTCCGCCACATCCCCAATCCTTTACCTTTTATCACATCTGTCAAACTCTTCAAATTTTTCCACGATACAAACATGATTTTTTTCTTCCTCTCCTGCTTTTCGATGCAACGATTTGATACGCCCATCCCTGTACAAAACATCTGGAGGAGTACAAAATCCACACACAATTTTCAACAGGCATGGAGCTATTCTCAAGAACATGATGGACGTGCCCTTTTGATCTTAGAAGGAGAAGAACTCATCTTTTCGGCATATGCACACCCTCCACAGACTCCCTTACCCTTTTGGAGCGGTACCAAAACACTGGCATGTTTCTTAGCCTATGATGCCAAGCACAAAGGATTAATTACATTAGAAGAACCTGTATCAAGCACCATTACACAGTGGAGCACAGACCCACAAAAAAACACCATCACAATTGAAGACCTTCTCCAATTTACCAGTGGTCTCAAGCAGGACTTTTTTGTACTATCGCTCGATGGGTTTCGTCCCCCCAACCGACAAAGAGTGAAAGACAAATATCAATTTGCCATCAACCAGCCCACAGAGGCATCAGCCAGAACAACATGGAGCTATGGTTCGGTACATCTGACCGTTTTTGCTGCACTTTTTGAAAAAAAGACAGGCATGGACATCCAAGATTGGCTCCAAAAATCGATCTTCCCCCAAATTGACTTCCAATACGCAGGCTGGAATACGGACCGCAAAGGACAAAGTATGCTTGCATATGGATTGTGGACTACTGCATCGGAATTACTCAAATTAGGGGTCCTTCTTCGTGATGATGGAATGTATCAAGGAAAACGTGTGCTACCTGCTGGACTACAACAGTTTTGCGCACAGTCTTCTTCGACAAACCCTGCGTACGGTCTTGGAATATGGCTAAATAAGGATATGCCCGATCATCTGGATTTCCCTCGCCCCATGTTCCAAAAAGAGGGAAAAACACCCATTTTTCATAACTCTGGAGAGGGCATACTCGCTTTTGCGGGTGCGAAAGGTCAACGTATCTATGTTATTCCATTCTATGATTGGGTGGTTGTCCATCAAGCACAAGAAGGGGATACCTTTTCCGACACCGAATTTCTAAAACATATTCTACCGAGCACAAAGCCATGAATGATCTTTCTATTCCTCCATACTTCACAATTGCAGCCTGTGAACTTACCACGCAAGTATCTACCAGTTCCGGAGCAGGCGGCCAACACGTGAACAAAACCAGTACAAAAGTAACCCTTCGCTGGAATATTGGAACAAGCACCTCTATTAAAGAGAATCAAAGACAACGACTACTGGATAAACTTGCAAACCGAATCAACAAAAAGAAAGAGATTGTTGTCCATTGCGACCAAACCAGAAGTCAATACAAAAATCACCAAATCGTTCGAGAAAAACTGTTATCTATTCTCCAACAAGCACTGCACAAGCCCAAAAAGCGAAAAGCCACAAGGCCCACCAAAGGCTCCATAGAAAGACGTCTCAAGGCCAAAAAAAAACGCGCCGAGGTCAAACGAAACCGCTCATCTTTTGATTAAACTACGGTCGATTTTTTTGTAGGATTCCACACAAAATTGCGCTATAAACAAGTACAAATGTCAAACCAAGGAAAGAAATATGTTGTGGTTCCTATGGGCCTGTACGGCGGATAAAGTAGACTCTGGTGAATCTGAAGATACAGCAGAAGTCATCGTTGATCCCGATGATAGAGATGGAGATAAAATCGCCAATGAACTGGATTGCGACCCAGATGATGGAACAAAGTGGATGGATGTAGAGTGCACATACGATACCCTTCGCTTTATCCGTCTTCCCGCGGGAACATTTACCATGGGCTCTCCAGAATCTGAACCGGGTCGAGACGTCAACGAATTTGAGCACAACGTCACATTTACCCACGACCTATACATGCTGCAAACAGAGCTCACCCAGCAGGTTTTTATTGATGTTGCGGGTTTTCAGCCTTCCGAAGATTTCTCCACGTGTGGAGAAAAATGTCCAGTAGACTTTGTTTCATGGCATGATGCAGCCTACTTTACCAATCTCCTTTCCGCAGTGGAAGGATTGAATGAATGCTACACGTGCATTGCAGATGAGGATGATGACTCTTCTACCAGAAAAAGCTATGAATGCGTGGAAGCCATGGATCTATATTCATGTACAGGATTTCGCTTGCCTACTGAGTCGGAATGGGAATATGCCGCACGTTCTGGAACAAGTGCTTCCATATGGACACCGCAAGGTGGCTCTGACATGAATGAAGAAGATGTCCGCGATTGTGATCAAGATACGGTACTCAATGATGGGACTGCACTCTCAGATCTTTCTTGGTACTGCAATAACTCTGCACAGTCACTCTATCCCGTTGCTCAAAAGACCCCCAACGCATGGGGATTCTATGATATGTCAGGAAACCTACGAGAATGGGTGCACGACTGGTATGGAGATCCACCAACAGATACGGTAACGAACCCAACGGGAGCACCTGAAGCGATGACAAAAATAGCAAA
>NYTD01000124.1 GCA_002683315.1 Deltaproteobacteria bacterium
AGCCTTAGAGAATGGAAATAGAGAAATTCTATCCGTTCTCACAAAAATCGTACCACCAAAATCATTGCCAGAAAAAAGCATGATATTGCTTCATACCGCATGCAACACATTGCTCATAGGCTTGGCTCGATGGATCAAAAAAATAAACCGTCCGGATCTCAAAATTCGCATTGTATTACGCTGGCCAGCGACAAGACGAGTCTTTGATCGTACACATGCAGAAATTTTTTGTGCCAAAGCATGCTCAATCTACCCAAAACTACGTGGAGACATTCGGTTTTACTCTGACAACAAGGGACTTGTGGAGTACTATCAAAAGTTGACCGGTCTACATTTTGAGCAAACCCCCATTGGGATTCAATTTCAAGATATTCCCGAACTTCCTCCTCCAGATCTAGAAGTCGATCATCTGCGCTATGTTTTTGCTGGTGTTCCTCGCAAAGAGAAAGGAATCGATCACATTGCACATTGTCTGCCTACATACACTTCACATTACCCGCTGGATCAATTTTTCATTCACACCATCAACGCATATAATTTTGCAAAAAAATTAAGGCGAGAACATCCTGAACATGTATTTACCCACAACGAATTTTTAACGGGAAGACCGTATTTTGATTTTTTGCTACTTGGAGATGTTGTCCTTATCCCATACGACATCAAATCATATGAACTTCGAACATCTCATATTTTTATGGAAGCGTTGGGACTTGGCCGAGCCGTTATCGTATCAAAGGGCTCTTGGATGGAAGAAGTTTTGCAAGAAATCGATATCCCATTGGGCATCGTCATGAATTCTTGGACAAGTCAGGGAATATTTAATGCCATGGTTGAGATGCACCAACGTCGCAACGAGATCCTCACCAATGCATACCAATATGCTGCCACAATTCGTGACACACATAATCCAATTCGATGGATGGAATTGATGTTTGCCTCCAAATCGTAAGAATCTTACGAAGATCCGATACCACTCCAAACAAAATCTTGTACACTAAATTTCAGAAAACTTAGATTTATGAAAGGAGAACTTATGTTTCGAAATCAATTTCTGTTGTTAAGCTTGATGATAGGCTGTACAACTTCATTCGAAGAGAAGGGAGATGGTCCCGATGTTAATGAACCAGAAGCAAATGAGCCTTCTGAACCGGAAGCAAGTGAGCCTTCCGAGCCTTCTCAACCAGAAGCAAGCGAACCATCCGAACCCGGAGATGAAGCCATCGATAACGATAGCGATGGATATACGGAAAATGATGGTGACTGCGATGACTTCAACAATACGATCTATCCCGGTGCAGAAGAGATACCCGACAATGGAATCGATGAAGACTGTAATGGTCAAGACGCACGAGAAGAAGCTCCAGAGAGCAATGATCTTGCAGGACTTTCCGAAGGAGATCTCGTCATTACAGAGATCATGAACAACCCCAAAGGCTCTGAATCCAATCCCATCGACGACTCCCAAGGCGAATGGTTTGAAATTTACAACAAAACCTCGGACAGCCTAAATCTAAAGGGATTGGAAGTCGGAGGAGAAAATGGAGTTGAGTTTACGGTGGAAACCGATCTCAATATTCCTCCCGAAGGACATGTCGTCATGGGGCTAAACAACAATATGGGCGACAATGGTGGTATTCCCGTGGATTACCAGTATTCCAATCTCAATCTATCCAACTCTTCCGATACGATTTTCCTAGCCTATGGAAGCATGACATTTGATGAAGTATCCTACGACGGTGGCCCTGACTTTCCTGATGTTGCTGGAAAAAGTATGAACCTCAACCTCGATAGCTATGATGCCGATCTTAATGATGATGGTGCAAACTGGTGTACGTCTATTTCCGGACTGAGTTCTGGAGACTTTGGCACACCCGGTGGAGTCAACACCGCATGCGCTCCAGAGAATAATAATGATTCAGACGGAGATGGATACGACAGCCAAGCATCCGGTGGGGATGACTGTGACGATACAAACCCAGACATTAACCCAGGAATGATCGATACTCCTGATGATGGTATCGATCAAGATTGTAGTGGAGATGATGCTGTCTCTAGTACCAATGATGCCGATGGAGATGGATTTGACTCAGTGAGTTCTGGTGGTGATGATTGTGATGACAATGATGCATCGATCAATCCCGCTGCGCTCGATATCGGACAAGACGGTATCGATCAAGATTGTAGTGGAGATGATGAAATGGGTCTTTGCTCTGATAACTGCTCAAATGCATCATGGAATGGCGATGGAATCTGCGACGATGGTGGTCCCAACGCTGAATACGGTGTCTGTAGCTTTGGTGCTGACTGCTCTGACTGTGGACCGAGGTACGACAATGACAATGATGGATTCTACGACGACGAAGGGGTCGGTCCTACAAGTCCAACACTGGAGCTTGATTGCGATGATAATGATCCTTTGATCAATCCAGAAGGCACAGATTATGACAATGATGGAATCGATCAAGACTGTGACGGATCTGATTTTGTCGATGGCAAATGCGAAGATGCCTGTACTTCTTCAAGTGGCATAGACTGGAGTAATGATGGATGGTGTGATGATGGTGGAAACGATGCGGACTTCTCCGATTGCTCCATTGGTTCGGACTGCTCTGACTGTGGACCGCGTATGGATCTCGATGGCGATAGCTACTATGAAGACAATGGTGGAACGATACCATCTGACTCCACTGCCGAATTAGACTGTGATGACCTTGATTCCGATTCTTATCCTGGTGCTACCGAAGTATCGAACGACGGTATTGATCAAGATTGCGACGGATCGGATCTTATCGATGCCAGTTTGCTGTGCGATGATAGCTGTCAGTATGCAAATGATGGAGCTTGTGACGATGGCGGAACAGACTCCGATTACTCTGTCTGCGACTTAGGGACTGATTGTACAGATTGCGGGAATCGATACGATGCGGATGAAGATGGATATGATAGTGATTCTGATTGTAATGATGCAGATGTAAGTATTAATCCAGGTGCTAATGAAACGTGTGATGGACTTGGAGTTGATGAAAACTGTGATGGTGCCATTGATGAAGATGTTGATCCTCTTGAACCATACGATACTTCTTCTCCAGCAGACATCGGTTCACTTATAAATGCTGGAGATACCGTAACAGCAAATGTGTATCTAACATTTGAAGCAGAAGTAGATGCGGTATCATTCTATCTGGAAGATTTCACAACATTCAATCCATTCAACGGTGACAACGATGACTATAACTGTACCATCACCCCGCCAAGTGGCATTGATGTTATCGTCACCTTGAAAAAGGATGGCTCTCAAGTCGGTAATCCTATCGATTCATTCGGTATGGGCTCGGCTGAAAGCTTTACCTATGATGCCACATGGCTAAACGATGATGACGGAGTATATACCATTGAGCTCAGTTCATACGCTGGTTCAAGCTGTAGTGCACCCATTGCTGTTAGCTGTGTCAAGCCTAATGCTAACTAAAAATATTCGCTAGCGCATACAAAACAAAAGCCCTACTGTTGTAGGGCTTTTTTATTTAAGGATAAGAAATGTAAGTCAATCTAGTGTCTATCCATCTCTTTTCCAAAAGCGTCCAACATATTATCATATACAAGATATGGATTTTCAGATCCTCTCTTTGATCTCTTACGAGGATTGAGATACGGAACCCATGCAAAATCGGGATGCTCGTTTTCATCTTCCCATGTTCCCCCGATAATGTTTCCTTTTTCGTCGAGTTCAAGAGTGTACTTGACCTGTTTTACAAAGAATTCTGGCGCATCAATATCTTCATCGATGTGTTCTTCATCGACTCCATCTGTTGTGAATCGGAGATCTGTTGTGACGTTAAGTGTCTTGGTGTGGACGTCAATACGCAATAAAGAAGCCATTGTTTCAGGGTCGTATGTATCTACAAATAGCAAATCATCCATTTCCTGAAATCCGCCCTCTTCGTCTCGATGCGTGACAATCTCCCACGCAGTACGTGTATCAAACTCATCGAGTACGGCTGCAAGTTCTTCCATCGTAGCTGTATTCACATTAAGCGTGCCGTTATTGATCTCTGATGCCGTTTCCATAGTTACAAATGCTTCCCACACAGGGAAATTCCATACGGCTTCCGATGCGGTTGTATCAAAGACAAAGGGAACGCCTTGTTCTTTTAGATAAAAAGTGATCAGCTTATGAAAATGTGCTGGCGTTAGATCGGCAATATCATCTTCTTCACCATTATATCGTTCTCCATAAAATATAGATTGCGTGCTGTAATGAGACTCCGTGAGCAATCCTTTTAGATCTGCTGTACTGAATGTGATATCGGTATCACCTGCTGTAATCGTGCGCTCTTCACGAGGCTCATGTGTTAATATCGATGCTGCAGCCCATCCGTTACAGTGCCCCCACCAGTCCGCTCCACCAGGGTTATAGCTGTTTAGAATTTCCCATGCAGACACGTAAAAAGGATTGGGATGCGTGTTTCCAGACAAGTACTCTGAAACCGCAAACTTATCCATAGGAGAAAGCGAGTTGATGGGAAAACTCCATCCTTCTTGCGCTCCTTCTTCACCTTCTTCGCCTTGTGCATCCTTACGAAGTTCACCATCTTCAATACGAATTACTCCGCCATCCAAATCACGCAACAGGTTGTTATAAAAATCAACAAGCAGATCTACAAGTTCCTTCTGTTTGGTGGAGAACTCTTCTTGTTTAGCCTTAATTTCTTCTTCTTTATCTTCTTCTGATTTGCGAAGTTCTCGGATTTCTGTGGAAAGTTCATCCATCACAAGCTTGATCTCATCTGCATCCTCACGGATTAAACCAGATATGGTTTCTTTACCTTCTAGATATCCAAATACGAGCTTCCCTGTTTTGAGCGGCCACCAGTTCCCAGCCCATGGACGGTACCCTTCATGTACCACAAACTCAAGCTCTCCCGTTGTAATGTCTTCTTGTGCAATCGCTTGTGCAGAATCTAGATTAATGGAGCGAGACAGTGCTGCGCGATAGTCAAAATTTTCGGGAGCCTGAGGCAACATCGCAGGAACATTTCCGCGAATTTCCAGCAACTCTTCTGCACTGAGCATTCTTGCATTAAGGTTTGCACTTACTGTCCAAGTGGGCCAAGGCATGCCGGCTTCGTATCGAGTAGCGACAACTTCTCCTCCCATCAAATCCTCAAAGACCACATCGGTGATCACGTCGTTTTGCTTTTCTGCTACGGCGAACGAACCATTGCTCAACATTCGATCACTTCCTTCCCACTTTGATCCATACGGAGCCAAATAGGTAGGAATCATCGATAGATTGGACTGTGATAACACAGACCAGTCTTGGCTGAGTTCTTTCGAGCTATACGCCTTTTCTACGCGTTCTCCATCTAAATTGCTGAACTGAATCACCCCAGCCAAACGGTTTCGAGAACTGGTGAAAATCAGATAGGTGACCGGATCCAAACCAAGAAGAGCTTCATCTCCATTCAGTGTTTCATCCAACGTCACCTTAATTACGCTCAACGGAACTTGGTCTCCATTGGATCCGATAGAATACGGATAGAGTTCATCACCAACATCAGGAATCACGGCAGTTTCGACAACACGATAGCTCCATACGACTTCAGAGGTCCACATGTCATCAAATGTACTTTCTGTTCCTGATAACTCTAAGGATACAGCCGACTCTTCGGTTTTGTTGGCCAGCATACGACGAGAGCTCGCAATATGAAATTCTTGTCCATCTTCCCAAGACAAACGAATAACATCTTCCGAAAGCTTTTCCGTAGAACAAGCAAAAAATGAAGAAAGGATTGTAAACAACATAAAGACCTCCAGATCTTGTTATTTGAGATCGGATTATAGACAATTACATCTATATTACAAGTGCAAGAACAAACTGTCACATAAACCATACATTTGATCTATAGAAATGGAATTTATATCAGCTAAAAAATAATAAGGAAGCTGTTGCTTCCTTCGTTTCAGATAAAATCATATCTTTTTTAGAAAGTCGATCCTGCTCCCGCTGTAAACCCAAATGTAAGCGCTGCTCTAGGCACATTCCCATCATCATCTTCCACCAAAAGTAACGATGGAGAACGACCAATGGTGGCCCCTATTCGAAAGTCCGCATCTACAACCAACTGAATCCGCTTATTGATACGTTCCATCTTTGGAGCCGGTAATGTCCAACCAAAGTGTGCTGTTGTCGTGATGGCATTGGGCAAAGAGCTCCATCCAGCACGAATCCCTGCTCTTGGTCCCAAACCAGTAGCTGCATCACGTCCAAAGAGGTATCCAAGCCCAACAAAATTTGTCTGATTGAACGCAACCGTATGGGTTTTCATGTCGTCGACAGGACATTCTCCCGTAGCATTCTCACAGCCCAAAGGTTGACTTTTATCCTCATTAGAAGGATATAACTCTTCCCATTCACCGTTGGCACTATAGGCAAACTCCACACCGAAATTGACCATAAAGCGGGTATAGTGTAATCGAAGTTCGAGGCCAACAGGAACCGTCGCGGGAATTGCGCTCAGATCTGCCGCATCTGCAATATCTCCAGATGTTGGCGGGGTTAACTCAAGATTTACGCCCGAAAACATCCCACCCACATTGACCGTTCCAACAAAATTAATGGGAAAGTCATCACTACCATTGGCTACACGGCTCAAAGAATATGTGTCCGGATCGTAGCGCCAAATCCACATCTGGTGTGGATTTCCATTTTTGGGAACAGCAATGTACACCTCACCACGAACTTGCGGGTGTAGCAAAGAATAAGTGGCAAGATGGGTAATGATGTCTGGAGACACCTTAGGCTTACACTCATTTTCAAATTCAAAAAGTTGACGAACAAGAGATGTAGTGAGACTTTTACGTGCATCATCTAGAACATTGTAGGCACGATCATCTGTTCGCGCTTCATAACGATCTGCAAGTCCATATCCACCTTCCTTATGCTGAACAAATATATCGGTGATGCCAAGAAGAATCTCAATCTGTCCATACTGATCAATTTCTGTGGGAAGACCATTAATGAGAACCTGAAATTCTTCATCAAATTCTTCTTTTTTGAAAACATCTTCCATTTGGAAGTCGAGTTTCATTGTTGGGTACCGACCATTACGAATCTCATTGGCATAATTTTCAATTTCATCTCGAGATTCATCATTGGGAATTGAATTGAGTAAGCCCTGCTCTTTACTGACGAATTGTGCAGCCAAAAACCAATAATAATTAACTTGTTGTCCACCTACCGATTGAAAAAAAGGAGCGGTCAACTCACCCGGATCTACATTATTCGATGCTCTTCCAATCTCTGAATACATCTGTACCAGGGGATCACGAAGCTCTGGACGATCCACAAACCAAATGGCATGAGACGCTTCTTCTAACTCTTGCGCCTTGAGCTTCCAATCATCAGGAGTGATATCATCATAGAAGATTCTTGAAGATTCTTGAACATGAAACAATACATCGTTAATAGCCGAATTCGGTACCCTACCTTTTTGTTGTTTCGGGTTCTTTTGGGTATTGGGAACAACACGCCCCCCCTGATACAAGTCTACTACAGGAAGAAGTGTGATATCTGCTCGATTTATCGCACTTTGTACATTGAGCTTAAGATTGGGGTCAGTGTAATCTGTTGTTGTTTTTGGCCATTTCATGACCAAAACACGTGCATTTTTGGGTGCAGACTCTGCGAATTCTTTTTCAGCCTCCGCAATCTCTGCCTCTTTCTCTTCTCTTGATTTGTACTGCACACTCAAACACGTACCCGAATCAGGCTCGGCCATCACCAAACTTGCAAGCATGAAAAGCATAATAAACCTCTATTTTTTTGCCATATCTGTTTCTTTATGTACTCAGAAAAAAGTAATCCTGCAACGATAAATACATCATGGATTTAGAGCACGAGCCGGACGGATCCCTACATCATAGGCACTATAATCTTGTGCATAGATACTGTATCTGTCTGCAGAACGAGCATGGACAGAGCTTGCTCGAAATCCTCCTCCACGAAACGTATATCGTTCTCCATCATCAACTATCCGCATTCCATCACCAAGATTTGTGGGTAATGTGTATGCTCCAAATCGGTCCAAGCACCACTCCCACACATTTCCAGCAGTATCATGCAGGCCAAAGTTGTTGGGTACAAACCGACCGACAGGAGCATGAATGGTATACCCATCATCCAGCTCAGGCTCAAACTTCCACGATGATGGACTTCCTCGTTCTCGAGCGACGCGATCAGAAATATTCAAACGTCCTCTCATATCTGCAATGTCATTCCCAGCCCAATAGACCGTTTGTGTCCCTGCACGGTTGGCATACTCCCACTGCGCTTCAGTGGGTAGAATGAGATCCATCTTCCACAATGTTTCTTTTGCTTGCTCCCACGTCATGTGCTCGGCTGGGTGAACTGCAGAGACAGTGATTCCACCTTGCTCTTGTCCGGGGAGATAAGCACTTGGATTGTCTTTTTGCACACGCAACCATTGAGACTGGGTGAGCTCATACTTGGATATAAAGAAGGCATCCAGTGACACTTCGTGCACAGGCTTCTCTATGTCTGCAGCACGAGGATCAAAATTAGGCTCGCTGGCATCAGCTCCTGCCCCCATCCAAAATTTTCCTTTTGGAAGGAGAACCAGTACAACACACGTCTCTTCACGTATATCCCATTCTCCTGCATCATTTTTTTGAGGCATGTCACCACTGAGAAGATGTCCGAATTCCCAGAGGCCTTGGGCATTTACCCCAAGAGGAATCAGACCAAGCTGTGGGGTGATTTGCAATCCATTGTATATTGGAGCGTTGACAATGGATACAATCGCTTCATCCCACTTTGTTTTTGATGCTATTATCGATCTCTGGCGAAGAGATTTTGCTGCGAGCAGTCTTTGCTCAACATGAACAGTGGTTTCCCCTTTTAGAGTATTGAGACCTGCAACCAATTTCTTCAGGGTTTGAAACTCCCATCGTTTCTCTGGGCGATCAAAAATACGAGATTTGCCTTTTCCCTGAAGCTCCCATATATGCTGCTCATGTTTGGACAGAGCATCTGTTAGTTCTTTGGATGATGAAAGCCAAGCCTCCATAGCGTCAATTTGGTCAGGAATAGCAGGCCAGAGCAACTTCTCTTTTTCCATCAGCTCTTGATACAGCTGAATTCCTGAAAGTTCTTCAATTTTTTTGAGCTTTTCTTCCGCAAAGACTCTTTGATTTCGTACGACAATATTTCCTGCTATCAAGCCCATCATCAAGAGCAGACTCACCCCAATCAATGCCAGTCGATTTCTTCGGCTTGTTTTTTCTTCTTGTCGTCTTTCTTTTTCAACGTGCTGTACTTGCGCTGTGAGCTCTTCGTGCCCCTTGGAAGGTAAGCAATCTAGGTGTACTTTGGCCAAAGAGAGGTCACCAAGCTCGATAGCAGTTTGTATGAGTAGAATACGCGTCTTTTCAATTCCTTGTACCTGAGAACCGACTGTTCCTACTTTTTCAGCCTGTTCATAGGTATAAATCGTCTTTTGAAGCTCCAAAAGAATGGATTTGTCGGTCTGAATACTATTATCTGTCGCGTGCTTACAATAGTCATAAGCAGAATCAGCCTGTTTTGATAGTTTTTCAGATGCCTGTATAGAGGAATACATCCGCAAACGTTCTACGAAGACATGAACATTCTGCACTCGTTTTTTGGGCTCTGCTTGCAGCGCGTGAATGCATAGTGATCGAAGATAGGAAGAGTCACAGGTCATCGGATCAATCCAGCCTTGTACGCCTTTTCGAATCACTTCGATAATATCACCTCCCATTCGAGGTGGTCGGTTTTCCAGTATCTCATAGAGTAGACCACCCAATTGATACACGTCGGACCACGTCCCTATTCTTGTTCCATCACCACTTGCGAGCTCTGGAGGCATATAGCAAGGTGTCCCAAATGGGTTCTTGATAGCAGAAGATGGTGTGATGGGAATATGCGTCATGGTGTAGCGCGCTGTCGATGTCGCACAGCCCCAGTCCATGACAATAATATTTCCGTGCTCTCCAACCATGATGTTTTCCATCTTGAGATCGTTATGAAGAACGCCTTGGTCATGTGCGTACCCAATCGCCAACGACACACGAATCAAAATATCAAGCTCTTCTTCGAGTGTGAACTTGGGCTCTTCTGTTCGGCGCACACTCCATGGCTTTCCTTGTACGAAGGGCATGGTAATTCCAACAGCACCCTCTTCTCCTTCAAGGACATCATATACAGGGATAATATTGGGATGAGAAAGAACCCCTGTAATCTTTGCTTCACGAATAAGGGATGCTTGATGCTTTGGCTGTAGTGCTGTTTTGATCGCAATAAATCGCACCATACTTTTCTGCTCAGCCATTTCGATGAGGCCAACACCGCCCCGGCCAATCTCTCCATCAACACGAAAACCAGAAAACTTCGTGTCCTCCACAGGAGGTTCGACCTCTTCTTCCCAGTCCACACCTTGAAAAATAGAGAATGTTTGGTTTGATTCTGGCTCATCGGCATAGTCATCAAAGTACAGAGTAGACCACGATTTGACTATCTCATCTTCGTCTTTTTTCATCATCATCACGCATAATAGGTACAATACCTATATCCGATCTGAATCTTCTCTGCTCGTGATGGAGTATGCATGTCTCTCTCTGTAATCATCCTCTCTGGTTCTCTTGCTCAAGCACACGGAATATGGGGCCACATTCATGTGACGGGGTGGGCCATGGAATACACTGATCATCCCGAACTCCAAGAGCTCTTCTCGGATCCCGAAATGCGAAACACTGCACTATTTGGAGCTGCTTTTACGGATTCTGGATATTTCCCCTTTAATGAATCTACGTCACAATACAGCAGAGTGTATTCTGAATACACGCACTGGGAGCCATTTGTTGATGACTATATTCAGTGGATGAAACTCAATGACCCTCCTCCATTCACCTCTCCGGAGTCAAAGAAACGCGTGGCTTTTTTACTTGGAACCGCGTCACATGGCCTACAAGATGAGATCTTCGATTCTCTATTTTTACATCGCGCACAAGAGGAAGATGGAGAAGGACAGGGTAGTCTTGATCCTGCATGTGATGGATTTCTTGCACAAGATGGAGAGCTTCGCTTTTTTCCATCCAAGGACATTCCCTTTGATCCGCTACTCGATATCTATGGGCAACTGGACCCAAACATTTCAGCCGAGGTGATTCAAGATAGTGTAGAACTGATGGTCGGACTATATGTCAATGAGGATAGCGGTCAAAATACAGCACAATCTCTTGCCGATTTATATGGAGAGAACCTTATCTGGACCGCAGATAATTATCTCAATCCTGATATACCTGGCAGTATTCAGTCAGAAATAATTCCTACTGCAAAATATATGGAAGCTATATGGAAACGATTACATGAAGAATTTTTACCACAAGACTTCATCATAGCAACCTATCCTGAACGTGGAAGAGTACTCAATACCATTGATCATACCTCTGCCGGAAGTTGGATCACTGCTATTTTTGGAGCCGGAATGGATATCTATCAAATAGAAACCTCATTTCGAAGTGAATCAGGAACACCCATTTCTACTGTTCATACAGGAACCGAATGGGGAGAATCATGGACAAGACTAATTAGAATCCAACCACAAGAATCGCTCAAAGAAAATCATACATACGTAGTCCACATTGAAAATGTGCAAAGTTCCTCAGGATACACACAAGAGAAGGATGGATTTCTCATACATACAAAGTGTACTCCACCGAGCAGCATGGAATGTTTGAGCATAGGGGTTCCCGATGTTGCCTCAAGAACGGGAATACAAGAAGAGGAAACCAACGCAAATCCCTCTGGCTGTAGCCACTTTTCAAATGGAAGACTGTGGGGAGGACTTCTATTGATGTTCGGTGTTGTTACTGCGTTCTCAAGAAAAGAACAACAAAGGTAGATATAAAAATCATTGGGTATGCTAACTATTCCGTATACAAAAACAAATATGGAGGAAGAATATGTTTTACGGCATACTTATCGCGCTCAGTCTTTTTGGGTGTGAAGACAGCAAAGTCACCCTAGAAAACAACGAAAATATCAATGAAGTGGATTCTGACAACGATGGAATTCCTGATGTTGTGGAAGAAGAGCAAGGCACCGATCCGGAAAACAGTGACTCTGATGGTGATGGCATAGATGACAACACAGAAGCCGATAATGGTACAGACCCATCCAACCCGGACTCCGACGGCGATGGTATCGATGATGGTACAGAGGCTGATAGTGGAACCGATCCATCCAATCCAGACTCCGACGGAGACGGTCTCTCTGATGGAGAAGAAGCGGACAACGGCACAGATCCAAACAGTGGAGACACCGATGGTGATGGTCTTTCCGATGCAGATGAGGAGACCAGTGGAACCGATCCATCCAATCCTGATTCCGATGGCGATGGATTACATGACGGTGATGAAGCGGACAGCGGAACAGACCCATCCAACCCGGACTCCGATGGAGATGGTATCGATGATGGTGTAGAGGCTGATAGTGGAACCGATCCATCCAATCCAGACTCCGACGGAGACGGTCTCTCTGATGGAGAAGAAGCGGACAGCGGAACA
>NYTD01000125.1 GCA_002683315.1 Deltaproteobacteria bacterium
CAGCTCAAAACTGGACGTGCTCAACTTGTTTTTGATGATGAAGAACAAACCTTCAATATTATCGTACCGGACCAGAGGAGTCACTAATATGGCAAAAGGCAAAACAAAAGTCACATACACCTGTCAAGAATGCGGTCATAAAGTCAGCAAATGGCAAGGAAAATGCAATAAATGTCAGGCATGGAATAGTTTTGAAGAGGCGGTTCAGACATCCAGACCGGGAACCAAAACGGTAGCCAACGTTCCTCAACTCAGTCCTGTACTTCTCACAAATATTGATCTCAAAGAAGGTGAGATCCGTTTGCGAACGGGTATTGGAGAATTAGACCGTGTCCTTGGAGGAGGATTGGTAGCGGGCTCTCTCAGTTTAATAGGAGGAGATCCCGGAGTTGGAAAATCGACACTACTCCTAATGGCATTGTCTTGTTTCGCAGAAAAAAAACTCAAAACATTGTATGTCTCTGGGGAAGAATCTGCACGTCAAATTCGACTTCGATCAGAACGCCTAAAAGTCAACACCAACGAAATGTATCTTCTCTCAGAAACAGATCTCGATGCGTGCCTAGCGGCTGCCGAAAAAGAAAAACCAAGAGTGGTGGTTCTTGATTCCGTTCAAACTCTTTTTTCACATAGTATAGATAGTGTCCCCGGATCCATGTCTCAGGTGCGAGAAGTCGCCAATCGTTCAATGCAATTTTCAAAACGCACAGGAATTCCTACATTTCTTGTTGGTCACGTTACAAAACAAGGCTCCATTGCGGGTCCAAAAGTACTTGAGCATCTTGTCGATACCGTGATCTATTTTGAAGGAGATGGTACAACTCAACTCAGAGCATTGCGCGCGGTTAAAAACCGTTTTGGTGCAACAGGAGAATTAGGCTTCTTCGAAATGACAGAGAAAGGATTAGAAGAAGTGCCAGATGCTTCTGCTCGTCTCTTATCAGAAAGAGTTCCCAATGCATGCGGGACAACAGTCATGGCAGCAATGGAAGGTTCTCGCCCTATTTTGGCTGAAGTACAAGCCCTGGTGGGTCAACCAACACCTGCCACCCCAAGCAGAACAGTATTGGGAATGGATAGAGCAAGATTACAGATGCTTCTGGCCTTGCTTGCGAAGTTCGGATATCATCTCCACGATCGCGATGTATTCATATCTGCTGCTGGTGGATTAAGGATTATTGAACCTGCTGCAGATTTGGCCATGATTACTGCAATTGCCTCTTCGGTTCGAGACATCCCAATTGATGGAAGAACCCTGATGTTTGGAGAAGTTGGACTTGTTGGTGAAATCAGAGCTGTTTCACATCCAGCACAAAGACTCGTCGAAGCACAAAGACATGGGTTCACACGTGTTGTTGGCCCCAAAAGTGCAATGGGTCATGCTCCCGATGGAGTAGACTATGTCGGAGTTCGAACTCTAAAACAAGCTTTGGCTTATCTATTCAACGTTAGATAAAATATCTTTGGTACCAAAGGATTTCTTCCTCGTATTTTAATTAGAAAGAAGCGGATCAAGTTCTCCATTTCGTTCCATTGAAATCAATTCATCATATCCTCCGATAAAAGTCTCACCAACAAAGATAAGAGGAACCGTTCTATGGCCTGTTTGTTGAACCAATTCCATTCTTTTTTCATGATCATTAGACAGGTCTATGACTTCAACTTCTTGTTTTTTTTCTTCTTGAAGAAATCGAATTGCCGCTGTGCAATAACCACAAAATCTTGATTTATATACAACAACTTTTGCCATACTATCCTCCTTTCAATTAAACCTAAAATAACTTTGAATATAATTATACACAAAAAATGAAAGAACAAGAAAATGATAAAGGGTGTCATACAACACCCTTATTCTTCAAATAATAATCTTAATGCTTCATTGTCCAATCGAGTAGTTTTCTCGCATCTTTCCAACGCTGTCTTAAACTTGGAGAACCCAAAATCGTCATGGCTATTCGTCGTCCATCAACCTCCATAACTGTAGAGTAGCAACCGTCAGCAGTAAATGTAAATCCTGTCTTTGCCGCTAAGGTATGAGCATTGTGCCACTTCATAAGTTTGTTGGTAGTGTTTCTTCTATAGGCCCCCTTATTCACTTTTGGTCTTGAAAACCATGAAGGAGCACTAGATGAAATAGAAACAGTTGGATGAAATGCAGCTGCCACAATAGCCTTGGTCATATCACGAGCTGTAGATAAGTTATCATCACTCAAACCTGCACTATCGACAAAAGAAGACCGACTCATATCCAAATCTTGAGCAAGAGTGTTCATTTTTTCAACAAAAACATCCGTTGGAAGTCCAGATATCCTTGGGAAAGAAAGAGCAGCGCCATTATCACTACTGACCAAAGCCGAGCCAAATAGATCCCATCCAGAATAACAGTTCTTATATGAAAAGCGTGTCTTTGCACCTGGTAGACTTGGCTTACTCTCATTGTCTAAACAATACTTTTGCTCAAGTTCTGCATGAGTAAATCCTTCCGTAGCAAGAGTCAGTGCGGAAACCGTTTTCGTTAGGGAAGCCACAGGCCAAATTTCATCTGCTTGCTTATCGAATAGTACTTCTCCTCTATCAATATCATAGATAAATGCTGCACGAGCTCGAATTCTAGGTCCTTTATCAAAAATAGGATTTTGATCTATACCTTGTATTGACCAAACTTCAGAATAATGCTCATGATCCAACCAATGTGGTGGAGACCATTCTTCAATATCTGAAAATCGTGTAGACCACTCAACATCAGATAACCCAAGAAGAACGAATATATCATTTGATGCCAACGCGCCCTGAATTCTCATTGTAGTTTTTAGCAAAATCAAAAAGATTAGAAAACATATGGAACAAGATAAAGATGAAACAACGACTGCACGAAAATATTTTTTTTGCAAAGGAACCTCCTGTATTGACGTGTCAAGTCTTTATACCAAAAAAAAACCATGGTCACCCATGATTTTTTATTTTTTTGCAAAAAAAATTTACTTGTGGCCTTTTCCTTGACGAACAGGCTTCATTCTTTTGCCTGGAGAACGAACTTTCAAGAAGCCACGCTTTCTCATTCTTTCTTTATTTTTTTTGGCTTTAAGCTTTGCTCTATATCGTGCAGTTTTTTTCATCGGAATACCTCATAAGAATGTGTGTAATGACTGGTCCAACATGATGACAAATCAAGAATTGAAACTTCAATTAACAGATGGAGATCAACCTTTTATCGGCTTGTCATAAATATGTCACAGCACAGGGCGTTTTGATTATAGCCTATTTTGTGTGTACATGCTAATTCGCTGCATCAAAAATGGAGTTAATATGCGTTCCTCAGGTATTTTACTACATCCCTCTAGTCTTCCACATCATGGTCCATGCGGTGATCTCGGTGCAGGAGCTATACAATTTTTAGACTGGCTGCACAAAGCGGGAGTAGGTTTATGGCAAACATTACCCCTACACCCCCCTGGAGCCGGATTCTCACCGTACAGCAGCCATAGTGCTTTTGCTGGAGCGGTGTATTTGTGCTCTTTGCAACAGTTTGTAGAACAAGGTTTACTAAAGCATGATGAAACCATACCACCTGCACATGATGAACGGATCGTACTTGATGCGATTCAAAACTGGAAAATCCCTCTTATCTACAAGGCTGCTCAAAATTTATTAGAGCAAACACCAGAATCTATTGAACAATGGATCAGTACACAGCACTGGGTAGAAGATTGGTCTCTCTTTTGTGCATTACAAAAAAAATATGATGTGCATGGTTGGCAAAATTTCCCAAAAGATCTGGCACAGCGAAAATCAAAAGCACTAAAAAAGGCTCGAAAAGAGCTCATCAATGAGATGAAACTCGAACAAGCAGCACAATATCTATTTTTCAAACAATGGGAGCGCATCAAAAAAGCTGCTGCTGATCGAAACATAAAAATTGTTGGTGACATGCCTATCTTTGTAGCTGCAGATGGATGTGACGCATGGACTCATCGACATTTGTTTCGGTGGGACAAAGATGGAAATGCAGATCCTCTTGCAGGAGCTCCACCAGATGCATTTTCAGATATGGGACAACATTGGGGTAACCCCTTGTATAACTGGAAAGAGCATAAAAAAGAGAAGTTCGCATGGTGGATTCGAAGAATCAATGCTGAGCTTGAATTAAGCGATTATGTACGAATCGATCACTTCCGAGGTTTTTGTGCAGCATGGGAAATCCCACGCTCTGCAAATGGTGATGCAAGAAAAGGATCGTGGGGACCTTCACCTGGTCGCGAATTATTTACAACTCTTCAAAATAAATGGCCAGAACTCCCCTTTGTTGCAGAAGACTTGGGCGTAATCACACCGGATGTAGATGCCCTTAGAATGGACTATTCACTTATGGGTATGAAGGTTCTTCAGTTTGCTTTTGGCTCATATGACCATATGTATCTACCACATAATTTTGATTCACCAAACTGGGCTTGTTACACAGGCACCCATGATAATGATACCATTCTCGGCTGGTATCATCATACCTGTGGAGATGAACAACATCGATTCCGTGTCTATACTAGCTCAGATGGTCATCAAGCAAATTGGGAAATGATACGAGCAGCATGGGGATCTACTGCCAAATGGGCCATCACAACAATGCAAGATATACTTGGACAAGGAAGTGAAGGAAGAATGAATGTGCCCGGAGAGGGAGGAGGAAATTGGTCTTGGAGAGCACATGAACTTCCAGAAGAAGCCGCGTATCGTCTATGGAGTGTAAATGAAACCTTTAATCGACTTCCAAAGCAAAGAACATCGTAAGTAATTGCTTGCATCATCTTGGTTTTGGAAATAAATTTTTCATGAAATGAATTTGTGAGTTGTTATGATTACTTTAATTTTGCTCTTGGGTTGTGAAGATATGCGAAAAGCAGCCACTATTGCAGTCCCTACCATCGAAGATTACAAGCCAAGCTGGGCTCGACCTGTTGCTTGTGATGAAAACAGAGTCGCCGTGCCTGCAACCAAGAAAAGAGCATTCTCTGATCGTTTAAGTTGCGATATTAATCAAAAAGAACCCATAACAATTGAAGGGACTACAAAAGGAGGTGCCAAATTAATGGGGGATGGATTTTATCAAAAAGCGGCATGCACACCTCAAAGAACAAACTTTTATAGAAATTCTCCCGAAGCAATGTATCAACTACACGTTGCTCCCAATACACTCGTTGAAATAAGGTTGGATAGTAATTGTGCTGATCTAGACCCTTTTGCGTATCGCTGGGAAAGAACGTCTCCCCCTACTGAAAAACATGCACGTGTCAGTGATGAATGTGAAATGGATATTCATCAAGGAGATGGCAAAGTTGTTGTTACAACTGTTGCTAACGAACAGACCTATCTCATTGGAGTAGATGGAAAAGATGGAGCAGAAGGTAATTTCCGCATGACAATTGTATGTCGATCGTATCGCTAAGAAACCACTCTACAGTATTTTTTCAGCTTGTATTATCGTGTATCGCACTTTATCTATGCTTTCGAGATGTAGACCTTGAGATAATAGCCTCTGTGCACAAATCTATTTCATTTCCTATCTTGATTACAGCACTGTTCATCAAGACAATTGGACTCGTTATTCGTGAAATACGGTTATGGCTCATTTTAGACAAACCAAAACCACGATTTTCATCTACGATTTACGTAGGACTTGCCGCTGGATTCTTTCATACATTTTTGCCATTTCGTGGTGGAGACGTACTTTCTATTGCAATGCTTCATAAGTATTGTGGACTATCACCTTCAAAATCAAGTGTTGCTGTAGGTATATGTGCGTTTTTTGAAATGTTTGTTTTTGGATTGTTTTTTTTGGGGATTTTACTGATGACCCCGCTTTGGTATGACATTCTTGGGGAACAGATATATACACAAAGTTTTTGGAGCACAAGCTATATTATGCTTGGTTGCATTGGAATTGTTATAATCGCAGGAATTATTGGGAAAAGAAGTGAGCCGGAGGCAAATAACGAAGTGTCTCCTATCCGTGAATTCATACAGCAACTTTTTTCTGAAACCCATAAAGCCATCGCACAAAAAAAAGTTATCATTCAACTCACTATATCTTCTTTGGAAATACTGCTGATGCTCTTCTCCTTTGTTCTTGGACTGTGGGCTATTGGTATTAACCCTATCGCTCCATGGGGTACTGTTTGCATTGTCTTGGCATTTTCAGCTGTTGCAGCAGTCGCACTTCCACCAAGCTATGGAGCTGGTCCTGCAGCTGCTATTTTATTCGTCTTTTCATTACTGGAAATCCAAGATGAATCCGCCCTCTCCTATGCGGCTATCTGGTGGATCTTATCACAGGTCCCCACCCTTATCACTGGTGTTCCATCTCTTTGGCTAATAAAAAAAGAGAGCTGATGATCAAATATAGGCGCCCGATTGCTTAGACTCTTTGTTGGTCTAAACTGTGCACCATTTCATTATTGATTTAGAGCACTTCTTAACAGATTGTGTTTTATGATTAATGAGAATGATATTCTTCATCTTATGATGAAAACCATCAAAAAAATTTTCTCTTCTATATTGGGCATGTACAAATTCTAACTGGGGATAAGGATGTACGAAATACATCATGCTATCCCATAAAAAAGTTATCTGGATGAGGCCCTAACCTTTTCCCTCTATCCAATGCGCAAATCGAAGACATCTCTTCTTCTGTTAATGAAAAATCAAATATATCTGCATTTGACACTATTCGGCTTGGGTTCTCCGATTTAGGAATCACAATAACGCCACGTTGTAAAGCCCATCGTAAAGCAACTTGAACAGGATCTTTTCCATATCGGTTTCCTATGCTCTTAAGCAAAACAATACAAA
>NYTD01000126.1 GCA_002683315.1 Deltaproteobacteria bacterium
AGGCTATAACCACGATTCGTTGAAGATCGCTCATATGATCGCCAATTCTGTATTTTGTATTTCTTTCATGACTTTGTATGTCTGCTGCAATGGTACGGCTGAATCATGTATGTACTCTTTATTGCTTATTATATACCATCAAGTAGACTTATACACCAACGTCCCTCAAGACATAAACTTATGTTTCTGATTGTATATATTTAAAGGTAAAAGGAACCAACTTTGAAAGTCATTATCCTATCTGTATTTTCATTACTCATTGCTTGTGGTCCTCAAAAGCTTTCTAAAAAAGAGATTAAACGCAAAATAGCGATGGTTGGAGAACAAGCAGTCATTACTTATGTTTATGATGGTAAACCCTTTACGGGTTTGATGTACGAGACATCATCTGGATCAGATGGAAAGTTTGTATCTTCTGAAACAACCCTCAAAGATGGTTTTTTTCATGGTATAAGCAAGAAATGGTACAGTAAGGATGTGTTAAGGACTGAAAAACGTTATGAAAAAGGGTCGCTGAGTGCGCTCAAGATATATTCAAAGACTAAAAAACTAATTCAAGAAACAAACTATGATCCTAATCATTCGAAAAAGAATAAAGCGATAAGTATCAATGGCTGGGCTATCAAAAATTCCAAAGAATGGTATGATGATGGTCAACTTAAGAAACAAATCCAACAACTCTCCCCTCCTGAGACCAAAAACATACAAGAGGATCAAGAAAAAACCCTAATACATAGCTACAAGGCAGGATCAAAAAGCTGGTACAAAAATAATGTTTTAAAAAATGAGACTGAACATATTAGTTATTATGTGGAGACAAAAGGACAAAAAAATACCGGAGCTGGTGCTTTGGAAGTCGAATTATCTTCAAAAGAATACTATGAAGACGGTTCACTGTGGATGGAGTTTAAAGGGATTGATCCCAATGGGGATTTATCTAATTCACCAGAGTCATTAAAAGAATATATAGCTAAGCACAATCATTCATCTAAGATTTTAAAGTGTGGCAAAAGACAATGGTTTTTTAAGAATAAAAAGTTGAGCTATGAGGGCACTTTGTGTGGTGAGCATATCGACGTAAGAAAATCTTTTGATAACCGAAATGATTATCTTTTAGAGAAGGTATTTGATAAAAATGGAACGATTATTTCAGTGAATGAAAAGCTTTGCTCAGCCTGTGTAATGATCACTAAATATTTTGAAGGTGATGGATCACTTAAGGCAGAGATCTCTGAAATGAATTTCTTTAAATACAGTGACTCTGAAGAATATAAAAAGACTGAATATATAAAATTTTGGGGCAAAAATGGCTTACGTTTCCACAGGTTCAATGAGTTAGACAAGGACTCTAAATCATGGAAAAAGATTAATCACTGCTGGAATGTAGATGGCCATCCCAAAGACAAAAAACTTTGGGGGATGGGGTGTCAAGTGAGATTAGATGAACAAATAAACAATTTGCGTAATAGATAGACTCCACGAGAGTCAGTTAGCTTTAGAGAAAGTGATCACTGCTAGATCTTCAATGGGTTAGCAGAATTGTACTCTCGGCCAGTGTTAGCAATGTGCACTTTAAGATGCATATGTATGTCAACACTCTTCAAGTCTTAGCAAGGCTCAAACTACATGCGTTTAAAATTGCGCCTATTTGAGGCTTTTGATAGACAAGCATTAAAAGTATATAAATGTGTACGAGAGATATAGGTCTCAGCTCCATCAACGCAATAGACATACAAAAGTCACGAAAAAAGTACACAGGACACAGCTTGTTTTCATCTGAGCCTAACATAATGGCTTTTAGAAGACGTCATTGAGTCTTGAAGTACTAGCGATCAAAACAGTGCTCACTTTACGAACTCTATTTAAGCTACCGCTTAGACACATAGAGGTCTTTTAAAGTCCATCTTCCGGCTGATAAATGTTGGGCTAAATGTTCTAAATCACACCAATCGATCTCGAAGACATAGTACGTTTAAAACTAAGTTCAAAAGGATAGTTAAGCCAAGAGGGAAAGTTGATTTAGTCATCTATAATACGAGGCTAGCTATACATAGTGATGGTCTTTGGGTACGATATAAACATGGAAAACCTAAAGTTGAAAACATGTTTTTTCGATAAAAAAACAGCTTGGAGATGAACTCAGAGCAAGTGGTGAAAGCGCCCAAGATTCAGAGTTTATCATAGACTGTAATGCACTGAATTAATTCATGCTCCAAAATGGCACTAATCGTTATCTGACTGAATTATATTTAAGCAAAATGATTCAAACTATCTATTTTTAATTAATTATTAAGTGTATTTATTTACTTGTGTAACGAAGCCTGCTGTTCGCCGATCATACGAGGTCCTCTATTGAAGACTATCTCCTAAGACTTTAATTCTTTTAAAAGATGTACAAAATTAGGGTCTGTTCGCAAATTAGTCTGCACTTTAATTGACAATTTAAGAAGTTTCACAGCGTGACGTTTAGTATCTATAGTGGATAAGGTTTTTAATCCTGTTAAAAATGCTTGTTCTAGCCCTATACTATGTAGATTCTCTGCTAGACACTTCAAAACCTTTTTGAGTATATCAATTTCTTTATTTGTTATACTCCATTTCAGAATGTGGATCACTAAATCTGACCAGTTTTCATCTTGAGGGCTTAAGTGTGACCAAGCTTTATAATACCAGTCTCGTGCTTCATTTTCTCGGTGCTCATGTTTAGAATAATGTTGAGCCAAAATCACTTCAGCCTTTGCTCTTTCAGCTTGTAGCTGACTAGTTTGCATATTTACCTCAACATCATCCACATACTTAAGCGCCTGCTCTAGGGCCTCAATGGCATCAGCTTTGTAGCCAAATCTTTCGTAGATCAATGACAGTAAATACCATGCATTTGCCTCATTTGGTGTTTCCTCAAGAATACTGATGGCTCGGGTAAGAAGTTCCTCAAATGATGAGTTCATGTTATAAAGACATTGCAAATAAGCGACTTGGCTTTCTCGATAACACATTGGATCTATTACGGAAAGTTGAAAAACCGAAGCAAGAGTCCGCTTGGCTTCCTCTAAGCGACCAAGGATAAGGTATTCCCGACCAAGGTAGAATCTATAACGATCTACTTCTGGTTCTTCTCGAACTGCAGCTTCTAAAAGAGTTAAATTACGGGCTTCCTTATTTTTTTCTTTGTAAACTGTCTTGTCATATCCAAGATGAATAATTTCTAAACCAGTGCATTGTATAAACTCAAAGTCTATTTCTTTTTGCATGGATAAGCTACCAAAGCAGTTATGTATGCGCCCATAATAGCCTAGGTCGGGATGACGTGGGAAAATACGCGGACTAAAGAATGTATGAGTCGTGCTTCCATCAAGCCTCTGATTGACTATATTTAGCATAATGGCTTGATATGGCCATGCAGAGGTAGGGGTTAGTAGGTCTCGTATTCGATGAGGATGATCTCCCTTAAAGCGTTCATCTGCGTCAAGAATAGCAACCCAATCTCCACTTGAACGTTTAATCGTTTCATTACGAGCTTCGGAAAAATTATTTGGCCACTCAAAATAACTGACTTTTGCTCCACAGTCTTTAGCAATTTCTACGGTTTTATCTGTGCTACCAGTATCGACAACGATCATTTCATCGACCCAACTTTTTGCACTTAGAAGAGCGTCTTCTAAAAACCGCTCTTCGTCTTTGACCATCATAGCTAAACTAATCGTAGCTCTATCTTTTTGAGTAGACAACGCACATCTCCAATAATTCCTAGCTTAAAAGGACCTTATAATTCAATGAACTCACCCGAAAAGAAAGCATTATTTATGACTTTGTTGTATAAGTAAAAACACATTGAATCAATGACTTAGATAACACTGACCTTTTGATTCGATGCTTACGTAAGCAAGGTCATTTGAGGACTGCCTAACCATCTTAATTGATTCAGAATAATGCAGTTGGTGATAGACTCTAGCCCTCATGAGTTTTCACCTCTGGCCCGGAGTTTATCACCAACCCGTTCGCACCCCCAACCAAGCACACCACAGGCGTAGCCCAGAGACTGTAAACGGTATATATTAACGACTTCGCTGGCTTAGGAGAGTTATTTAATCAATCGTGAAGACATGACTTCATGGCTTTCTGAGTGGCATCTAAGCTATTAGGAAGATTATACAACCAGGCCATTAATGATTACTCATTTGATCTAGAGATAAGCTAGACGCACCCCTATATCAGCGTAAGAGCGGTAATAAATAGCTCTAAACTCATAGACTGCATTAGACTTAGAATCAGAGTTAATATGCGAGCCACCACGAGCTGCCATTAAAACATCATCTAGAGAATAGAGTTCAGGTTGAATGCATTTTTGCCATTCTCTTTGCCAAAGGGATGAGTCAAGTAAAGTGTGAATTGAGCCGTCAAGCCTACTCGCTGATGTATTGACTTGCATGATATGATCATAAAATTTCCCTAGCTTTACTGTCCAATCACTGAGCCCTCCTGATAGACCTCTAAGATCAAATGGACTTTGATCTCTTGGAAATAACTGTGCTTGCTTCAAACTCGTTAATCCGGCAGGAAAAGGAGATAAGAAAGGATGTTGGTATTCTGAGGTAGGCAATAACTCTTGTAGAGTTTTTTTAAATAAGGCAGCAGGAGCTGAATCATTGTTTAGATTACCATTTTGGGCAAATCCTTTGTATGTTGTGTCTCCCCAAGGGAATAAGCGCCCGTCAACACCACGACAAGCAAACTCCCATTGTTCATTGGTAGGAAAACATACGGGGTGTCGGTTTCGCCAAGAGAACCAGAGCATAAAAAGACTTAATTGATTGGCAGAAATCCAATTTAGAGGCGAGTCGAAACTGGATCCTAAACTAAGCCATACTGGATTCATTCTCCAATTAGAAATAGCGGAGTCCCAAAGGTAGGCAGCTTGTCCTTTGAGCTGATCCATTTGTAAATTGATTCGGGGCATTAAGCATTCGTAAATAGATGTATGCTGTTCGCTGGGCATTGCTTGTATCAATGAGAGTAGGAAGTCAGCATATTCTCGATTGGTTACCTGTTCACGACTGAGCCAAAAAGGGTTGAGGTATTTCTTATAACTAAGCTTACCATTGGTCACCATAACTCTACTACCGAGTCGTGCTTTTTGTGGACTAGAAATCCAACTGGCATTGCTTAGATACTTTACTTGAGAACGGCTGGGTAAATCTACAGATAAACTCAAGGGTTTAGGTGCAAGTATGTCACACCATTCGGGAGAGTGAGTGAGTAGCTTGGAGAGCTCTTTAAATGTAGGTAATCCTTTTAACTTTTGAGATAAACGCACATATAGATCGCTAAATGGTACTTCAAATTGAACCAGTATTGGCTCTGTTTCAACATTGATTAGACTCAGTTTCAGTGTATAAATGCCATAAGGTAACTGCAATTTAATCGTTTTAGCTTGAATCGAATCAATTGATAATGATTGAGGAGAACGATGCATTAAGTTTGGCAACTCTCCGTTAGTAATCGCTTTATAAACGGCAGCATTTTGACTTGCATCCCATTGACAGCGATCAAATACTTCTACCTTAAAGTCCTCAAATGAGTGTTCGCTTTCTAGGGCAAGCTTTAAGTACACAGTTTGATCATGCGTATAAGCCTCTACTATAGATTGCAGGGTGTTTGAGATCTGCTCTCCGTATTCCTTTTTAATCAGAAACCCT
>NYTD01000127.1 GCA_002683315.1 Deltaproteobacteria bacterium
ATAAAGATGAGGCGAATATGTGGTTTGATGAAGCAGCACAATTCGTTCAGAATGATGCGTTTGATTTTTTGCTGTTATTGGAAGCACATACCGCTATGTTTGGGGTACCATCATCGGAATCTTTTGTTGAAATGAGAGAAATGGGATTGTTGTATTCTCTCAAAGAGCAATTGATGCTCTTAGAAGATTTGGAAGCTCGTCTAGGAGTGCTTGATGAGGAATGGATCGCGCGGTGTCAATATGAGGATACGAAAGAGCGTATTTTGTGGTGTAGCAGTCGTTATGCGACGCAAGAAGAGAGAGAAGCACTGAATAAGTATACAAAAGTGATACAAGAGCAACTTTTGACTTTTTCCCTTGTATATGAAGAGGTGGACTGGAATAATCTTGAGGAATGTGAGGGAATCCTTTCTGATCAAATTAGATGGTTGGCACGTATCCATCAGCGGAATAAGATTTATGATAAGGAAGGCTTTGCTGTTCCTGTATTGAATCCTCCATTTTCTCACGAGCAGGATCGTAAACACCAAAGTCAACTGGAAGAGCTTTTCGAACAACGCCGTCTTGACAGAGAAGCACATCGTAAAAGAGAGCAAAAAAGACAAGAACGACAAGATGGATATGCTGTCTTGATCATTGTTGCCTTGGCTTGCGGTTTGTTGTGGCTCCTGTTTTAGCGTTTTTCTGCATCGTTTCACTTCTTCTTTTGGGTGACCTTCGTATGCATGCGTTGGCTACGATTGTTGTCCTCTCGGTATGGATTTTTGGTGTTGTGTTTGGATCAAATAACGGTAGGACACGATCTTTGTGGTGGTGGGCGATTGGACTACGTTTAAGTGCAATGTTCATTGCCCCAACATTATCCGATGATGTTTTTCGATATGTGTGGGAAGGATTTTTTATCACAGAAGGAGGGAATCCGTATTGGATTGCACCGATTGACTCTTCATTGGAGCATTGGTCTAAGTCTTTGGTGAATCATCCAGAATTGACGACGATTTATCCTCCACTGACACAGATTATTTGTACAGTATTATCACTTGCTTTTGATAACGTGATGAGTTGGAAGGTACTGTCTACTGTGTGCGATTTGGGTGTCTTGTGGATTCTGTTTCGCCAGCAAGGTCCATCAAAGTGGGTGTGGCTGTATGCGCTACATCCTTTGCCCATTTTGGAAAGCTCCTCATCTGCACATATGGAAACATGGGCGATTGTACCACTTGTGGCTTCCATGATGTTCCCATCGGTGCGCGCATGGCTTCTTTGGCTTGGGGGGATGCTAAAACTTTTACCCTTTGTGTTGTTGCCAGTGGCTCTTCGTTCATGGAAAAGTGCAATTGCAATGATCATGTTGTTGATTTTGTCTTTGTCCGTCTTCTCATTGTGGAGCGTACCCATTGGTGCGCAACGGTATGCGCAACACTGGTCGTTTCATGCCTCTGTTTTTGCAGTGCTGGATTCTTGGACGGAAAATCCAAGAGTATGGACCATTGGAATCGGAGGCTTGAGTATGTTGTATACCTTTTGGAAGGTACGTCCCTTTTCAAAGCAGGTTTTTTGGCTTGTGGGTACATTTATACTGCTCAGTCCGACAGTTCATCCTTGGTATTTGCTTTGGGTGTTTCCCGTTGCCATTTGGCATCGAAGTGTTGCTTGGGTTGGCCTGTGCTGTGCTTATCCGCTTTGGTATGTTGCACTTACCACGTGGGATGTAAGCACCCAGAGTTGGGAACCACCGATGTGGCCGCAGATTGTGAGCTATGGTTTTTTTGTGGGTTTGTTGCTTTGGAAATGGATTAAGCGATATCGAAAACAGGATTTTGGAGGTGAAGAATGTGGCAAGTGATGGATGGGGTATCAACGGGATTAACCACACGATCCATTTTTGATTCGATTAAGCGGACCAAAAATAGTGCGTTGGTTCATTGGGCGGAAAGCTCTGGTTCGGACCGTCCAGCTTTGGTTTTTGTCCCCGGTTTTTTATCGGAAAACTTCGATGATGATAAAATGGAGGATTGGAAGAGTGGGATTGTAGAGGTGGCTGAGAGATATGATTTTGAAGCATATGGACTATTTTGGCCCAGTGGTACTGTGTGGGACTTGTTGATGGGGACTTCATGGAATCGCACAATGGCTGCTTGTGCTGCCCCTCGATTGGGAATGGGACTACTGGCACCGGTGCTCTTGAACCCGTTATTATTGGCTCCGGCTTTGGGAATCGGTTTGCCTTCACTGTGGAATGCGATGGACGTGTGGAAGAAGGCTGTCGCCAATGCAGATGAAGTTTCGAAGGATATTCATCAGTGGCTTGGGTTAATTAATAGACCGGTGATTTTGGTGGGTCATTCTTTGGGAGGACGAATCGTTCTCAAGGCTTCTGCCAATGCTCGTCGGTATAATGTGTTGCAAACCTACGCATTTGCTCCAGCTGTTCAGGAAGAGGATTGTAATTTCAATAAGATTCGCGCACATGTGGAGGAAAAGTCCACCATCTTTTATTCCCAGAATGATACAACCTTGAATGTTTGGTACCGTATAGGGGAAATGACATGGACACCACCTCTTGGCTATACCGGTATCACACAGAAAAAATCTAGCTCTAAGGTACAATCTTTGGATGTTTCCAATTGGGGTGATTCCACCATGAAACACGATAATTACCGGTATTTTGTGTCGGAGTTGTTGAATGATAGGCGTCTGCATACGACAATTGATGAGTGGGAGTAAGTACAATATTTCTTTGGGGTAAATTTCTACAAATATCATGTAAAACTTGAGGGTTTACCTAAAAATATCCCAGAAAACGATTACATGACCTTCTTTCACGGAGCTGAACATGAGTTTTCCCAAGCCGTTTTATCGATGGCGTCCACATCCTTGGCACGGCCTTAGTGTCGGACCAAATCCACCGGAGTTGGTTCATGCTTATATCGAGATCACGCCTTTTGATGCGGTGAAATACGAGATTGATAAGGAAACCGGCTATCTTCGTGTGGATCGTCCACAGCGCACCTCATCACAGCCGCCAACGCTCTATGGATTTGTCCCCAAAACTTTTTGTGGTCCACGGGTGTGTGACCTTTCTCCGCATGCACAAGTGGGTGATCAAGATCCGCTTGATATCTGCGTGCTCTCGGAGCGTCCCATCACCCGTGCAGAAGTGATTCTCAACTGTATCCCCATTGGCGGATTGCAGATGATCGATGGGGGAGAGGCTGATGATAAAATCATTGCGGTTCTCTCTAACGATCCGATTTGGGGCGATGTGCGAACAATAGCAGAGATTCCACAAACCCTTGTAGAGCGTCTACGTCACTACTTTTTAACCTATAAACTGCGTCCTGGAGAGCCGAAGAGCACAGAGATTTATAAAGTATTCCAAGCAGAACATGCACACAAGGTGATTGCAGCGGCGATGGAAGACTACGTGGAACAGTATGGAGGCTAGCCGGGTATCTCTCCTAGGAAGGTTGGGCATGGATATCTTTGGTTTTTGACGAGTTCTTTGTCATTTTGTTCCCACAAATGAGCAGAACAAAGATGAGACGCATTTGTTTTTCTGAGAATTGCTTTTGATTTTGGACAGTTCTATTTTGTCCATTATATATGTTCACCTTATCCGATTGTTGGAGTGTTCATGAAATCGTATTTGTCTTTGCTTTCCATGGTTCTAGAAGAAGGTGTTCAGCGAGAAGATCGTACGGGAACGGGTACACGTTCTTTATTTGGTCATCAGTTGCGCTTTGATCTATCCGCAGGTTTTCCGCTTCTCACAACAAAGAAAGTACATCTCAAGTCCATCATTCATGAATTGTTGTGGTTTTTGTCTGGCGAAACCCGTGTTGAACCGCTCAAGGAAAAAGGTGTTCGTATTTGGAATGAGTGGGCGACTGCAGAGCAAACCGCTCGTTTTGGTCGAAAAGAAGGCGACTTAGGGCCGATATACGGACATCAGTGGAGAAACTTTGGTGCGTCACAAGATGAGAAAGGACAGTTTCAAGATGATGGTGTAGATCAAATTCGCAATGCGCTGGATTTGATTCGTAACAATCCCCAAAGTCGTCGAATCATTGTATCTGGATGGAATCCAAAAGAAGCCAACCAAGTCGCTCTTCCGCCATGTCATACGTTGTTTCAGTTCTATGTTCAAAATGGAATGTTATCTTGCCAGCTGTATCAGCGCAGCGCGGATATATTTTTGGGTGTTCCATTTAACATTGCGAGCTACGCATTGCTTACGATGATGATGGCGCAGGTTTGTGATTTGGAACCCGGTGATTTTGTTCATAGTTTTGGAGATGTGCATCTATACAACAACCATGTCGAACAAGCCCGGTTGCAGCTATCTCGTGAACCGAGAGTCCTACCCAAGATGATTCTCAATCCAGAGATACGTGACCTTTTTGCGTTCTCGTACGAAGATTTCCAGCTTGTGGACTACAACCCGCATCCACGCATTCGTGCCAAGGTTTCCGTATGAGTGAATTGGCCATTGTTGTTGCGATGAATCAAGACCGCGTGATTGGAGTTAACGGCGGTTTACCATGGCATTATTCTGAAGACCTTCGTCATTTTCGCCGTGTTACCACCGGTCATTGCATCATCATGGGGCGAAAAACATGGGACTCTATTGGAAAGCCTCTTCCCAAGCGTACAAATATTATTGTTACACGTGATCGCAGTTTTGTTGCGGAAGGTGCAATTGTTGTCCACTCTTTGGAAGAAGCCTTATCTCATACACAGGACGATTCTTGTCCCATGATTATTGGTGGAACTTCGATGTATACACTTGCATTACCACTGGCGACGACCATTTATTTGACCCATGTGAATTGTGAAGTGGAAGGAGATACGTGGTTTCCAGAATTGGATGAAGCTTGGAAAGAAGTGGAGCGACGGCAGGGAAAAAATTTGGACTTGACCTTTGTTCGCTTGGAACGAGTGAAGTTGTAGTGATTTAGGGAGCTTCTTCTAGAAATTTTTCAGTCCATCCTGCTTCGGGAAGCATACATACCTCTTTTTTTCCGAAAAATCGGTACCGAGTTTTGGCGACGCAATCATATGCAAAGTCTCGAAGAAATTGAGGCAGAAATCTACCATAGGAGAGAAGCCTCCATCCACCACCAAGTTCGGAGAGTATATAGCAGGCTGCAGTGGATTTTTTGAGCAATGTCGGTTGTTCAGATTCAGCATCTTTCAGGACATATATGGTGTTTAGATTTTGCGGGTTTCCACCATATTTGGGTAAGATTTCTTGTGCATAGGGACTTTGTTGCGGGGAGTATAAGAATCGATTGTTTCTATCTCTTTTCAGTACAAAGAGAACACTATGGTTGCACAAACCACATACACCATCAAAGAAAATAATGGATGTCATGGTTGATCCACAATTTTCTCTTTCTCATCTTGATCAAGAGGAGGATCATTGAGATTGAGCCAGCGGTGACTTCCATATGCATTGGAGAATGAATCTTTTTCCTCTTGGCTTTGCTTACGAGGATTGAGTGCCAGGACTTCAAGATGGGGAAACCATGACGCATGAGTCATATGAGCAAGAGTTTGGTATTCAATGAATAGGCGACCAAGGTACAAATGCTTGAGTCCCTTTGCTTCGATCTTTGCAAAAGCTTTAATCTGATCGTCTGTTAGGCGAGTTTGGTACAAGTATAATTCTTCGATATGTGGAGAAATTTTGAGGGGGATACCGATATCATTTTGATTCAGTTTCACGATGCGCGCGTGTGTTTGGGCAAGGAATAATGATGTTCCTCCCTGTGTGAGTTTACAATTGCTCAGATCTATTGTATCAATCTTTTTGTTCTTGACGAGTTCATGGAGGACACTACTATGAAATGAATTGTTTCGAATGATTAACTTTTTGGGGGCAAAGTCCGGATTCCTTAGAAGGTGTTCAAGGGCTTTACTCGAGATTCCGGTATTATCAAGGTTGAGTTCAACAAGAGATTTTACGAATGGTGCTTGTGCAATGTATTGTACTCCCGTGTTCTCAATTGGGTTGTCTTTCAAAGATAGATAGGAAAGTTTTTTTGCACTTCTATCTTGCGAGATTACGATGGCATCCCCCGAGTCAAGATTGGTGTTATGGAACTGGAGCATGGAGAGAGAATTGGGTTCTTGGCGGGTGAGGATCGATAAGATACGCTCTCCTTCAAGGTCATAGTTGGAAACTCGTATTGCTCCATCTGTTGAGTTCCACGTAGAGTCATCGGGGTTAAATGATGGAGGAGGTTTCTCCGGGGTACAAGAGATAAGAAATGAAAGGAGATGCCACATTTTTTTTCCTGTCGTCAAGAACGGTAAAGTGCATGATATACTTACTATTATATCCACGCATGAGATAAAGAGAAAGAGGAAAGATAGATTCCTTGGATATGTGTATGAAGTATGACGAGACTCGTGCAAAGAGTTTAGAAGGTATAAAAGAGTCGTCTTTGTTTCTCTATGAAAATGATGATTTTTGGGTGCTTCATAAGCCACATGATATTCAGATTGATGGTTTTCGTCCTTGTACACTGGAAAAATTGATAAAACGATTTCGACATATAGATGGAAATCTTAAATTTTGCCATCAGCTAGATTATGCCACTTCGGGTTGTATTTTGATTGCAAAAAACAGTATGGCAGCAAAGAAGGTACGAGTACAATTTGATCAGCGGATTGTTCGGAAACGATATGAGGCTCTGGTTTGGGGGGTCGTAGAAGAGGAGAGAATCATCACATTTCCACTACAAGAAGAACGATTTCGGTCTGTTGTAGATCCACAAGGAAAACCAGCTCATACATTGATGAAAAGAATTAGCACAGGTCTCTTTGATAAAAGACCTGCATCTCTTGTCTCTTTATATCCACATACAGGACGAAGGCATCAGCTTCGCGCACATCTTCATCATCTTGGTCATAGAATCGTGGGTGATGTCGCATATGGTGGCGATCCATCTATTGAACGAATGATGCTTCATGCTGCGGAACTGTCATTGGATGATCCTATTGATATTCATGTAGAAGTTCCAAGTGATTTTGCGCAAAAATTAGATTAGTACGGCTCTTGTTCACATTTCCAGCAGAGAGCAAAGCCGACTTCCCAAGGTGCATTACAATGAGGACAATATTCAGGTGCTTCGATCGAAGCCACCAGAGTAGGTCCTTGGGAACGAAGAAGAATTTTTGATGCTTTTTCAGCTTGAATGGATGGGACAAAAACCCGGCATGGTAGACCGATCCCACCCATGCCTACCAGCGCAGCAAGATTTTCGTTTCTCAATATAGGGGTGAGTCCGTGCTGTTCCAAAAGTCGAGCCTTAAGCTGTGCAACCAAGGTGTTGTCAGAATGAAAGACCTCAATCCAATCCTGCAAGTGTATCTCCAATTCATGATGCATATATTCTAGAATAACACCGAGGAGTGTCAAATAGATTTCTTTGTGCGTCAAGGTCGGTTAATCAATATCTAGATTGACATTACGAAGGAGAAATAATGACTCATCAAAAAGTACTAAGTCTGGCAGCACTTGTATTGAGCGTTGCATTTATTGTACATGGCTACCCCAACGCATCCGCGGAACCAAGTATTAATTTGGGTAGTAATCCACTTGTCTCTGCAGCAGGTAATTCAAGTGGTGTCTTATTTACAGCACCATCGGATCAACTTATCGTGGTGACGGACATTATTATCACAGCTAGCGGATCCAATAGTTATCATCCATGCGTCTCCACTGTATCCATGACAACATCTACGGGAACAACACTGGCACAATTCCAAATTACAGCAGATACGAATGCGAGCGAATCTTCTTCTCATCCAGGAGGAAATATTTCTCACTCCTTTGTAGGGGGATTGCCTGTGATGGTGAATGAAGAGGTTTCCATAGGTATGTCTGGGAATTGTACGGTCAACTATGTCGTTGCAGGCAAATACACAGCGTTGTAGCGTTAGCGTTTTTCACAAACGAACGTGTAGCTATACGAGCACTGGGAATCATTCCACTTTGCAGCCGAAGAAGATTGGCTTGTTGGACTGTAAAACTGTGTACAGTCTTCATTTCCGCCAGAGTTGTTGGGCTCATTGGGATGCCAATTGGTGTAGCTCACACCATATCCAGAAACCCATCCAAAATCCCCTTCGGACAAAGCATCTGTAAAACCAATCCAAGGATTATCAGAAACGACAACCAAACTTGCTATGAAGCTATTTTCGGTTGCATCCAAAATGGTAGCAAGATCAGAGTATCCAGCTGTTTGGCAAGCGGAACGCGCATTGCTCCACGTTTTTAATTCGTCGCACACTGCGAAGTATGTGCTTCCATCACTGGCAGCTTCACAATCCATTCCATCACAGTCTGTATCGATGCCGTCGGATAGTGTGTCTCCAGCAAATGGGAAGATGTTTGAATTGGTATCGTCACAGTCATCACTGGTGACAAATCCATCACAATCAGCATCGTTGGACGTTGTGGTGGATGACGAGTCGGTGTCATCACAGTCAGAAGCCGTCAATGTTCCATCACAATCAGCATCTGTGGAAACTGTTGTTGAAGATGCGTCATTATCGTTGCAGTCGTCGGCAGTCGCAATTCCATCACAGTCTGCATCATTTGTTTTGGGTCCAATGGTAGAGTCATTGTCGTTGCAGTCTTCCCAGGTGAGAACACCATCTCCATCGTTGTCAAGCATCGTAGAAAAGTCAGAACACATCCACGTGTTGTTTCCTTGATAGATCAGCACTTGACCTGTGGTACATGTAGTTGGAGTTCCTACGATCACGTCACCATTTATGGTGGAGCTTGCATCAAGATCTATTCCGCCATTTGTAATAAACGTTTCAACTTGTGTTTCGCTAAGCTGAGTATTGTCGTCTCCGTCGGTAATATACGAGGGAATGGTGCTTTGATCGATATCGGTCCAATCGATGGTGATGGGTTGTCCGACCCATGCACCTGTAGAGTCAATTACAGTACTGGCATTGATTTTAACCTCTGTTGTATTGACCTGTGAAGCTTGAACGGTACCACCATCGACTGATTCTGCTACACCTGCAATCTGTGCGAACGGCGCGGAGGTGATGGGCTGTCTAGGAGCCATTGGTGGGTTGGTGTTGATCTGAATTTCAATATATACGGGGTATTGACTAAAGATGATAGAGTCCAGTGGATTGCTGATTTCGTCTGTTCCGAGAACTGCAGCATAATAGCCGTTGGTGAATGATACTACGAGTGCTTCTTCCCAAATTTTTGTTCCGGATAGAAGATCGTCGTATATGGAAAAAGTTACCATTTGTGTTCCAGACAATGCCGACCCATTTGCATCAAGAACACGTCCTTGCTGGGTGACTTGTAAAGGGACTGCCAAAGAGACTGAGAATAATGTGAAAAGCATCGAACGACCTATATTTTAAGACTACAATAAATCATATTGTGAAACCTTGAAGAAATGTATATCATTAGATATTGAATCAGTATTGCTTCCATGAGTTTTTTTATGTTGTATCTTTTATTTTGGTTGGCATGTGAGAGTGGCTCAAACATAAAAGCCACCAATGCATCACCAACCATAGCAATTACCTCCCACCAAGATGGAGATACGGTATATTCGGGTATCGATATTGAGTTTCGTGGAACGGCATCTGATCCCAACGATATGTCTTCGGAATTGGAAGTGGAGTGGAGAGCAGGTGATCGCGTTCTTTGTCCTTTTGCGATTCCCGATATTGGTGGAGAATCCATTTGTAGCGGTGCGCTACAAGAAGATGAAGATTCCATTACTGTAGTGGTACGCGATGATGAGAATTCAACCAGCACGGCGAGTGTAGAGCTCACGTTGATGAATTCCGAGGCTCCGCAGGTAGTCATACGAGAACCGATGGCGACGGGAGCATACTATCAAGATATTTTGATCGCTTTTGAGGGAGAAGTGCAAGATGCAGAGGATCAACCATCATCGTTGGTGATAGAATGGGAGTCCAGCGTTGATGGCGTTCTTCTCTTGACCCCCATTCCGGACAGCAATGGTTTCTTCTCTGATTTTACCAATCTCAGTGTGGGGGAACACGGTATTTCTCTTTCTGTTACAGATTCGTCTGGTAAGATCGCAACTGCAACGACATCCATCACGGTAAAGGAGGCCAACACAACACCGTCTTGCTCCATCACGGCTCCGTTGACGGGGGCGGCAGGTGGTTTTGGTGATCTTGTCGTGTTTACAGCAAGCGTGAGTGATGATGATATACCATCTCATGAATTGTCGGTGGAATGGAGTTCTGACAAAGATGGAAGTCTTGGTTTCTCTACACCAAACTCCAGTGGGGGAGTGACCTTTCCTTATGCCGATTTAACGATTGATACGCACGTTGTTTCAATGATTGTGACCGATGAGGTGGGGGCTTCATGTGTAACGGATATCGTATATACGGTTGGAGGGCCTCCACAGATTATGCTGCTTAGCCCAATCAATGGAGATTTGTACAATGATGGTTCCGGTATCGTTTTTTCTGCGACCATTGAGGATGAAGAAGACTCTGCGAGCGTACTTGATGTTTCATGGTCTTCAGATCAAGATGGAGTATTCTCAACGCAAGGACCCAATCCTTCAGGTTCTATTCAGTTCACAGATAATTCTTTGTCTGTTGGGGCGCACATTATCACAGTTTCTGCAACCGATAGTGACGGTCTGTATGCAGAAGCCTCTGTATCCATTTCGGTAAATGGACTACCAACTTCCCCGAGCGTCAGCATCACTCCAGATCCTGCTACCACAAGTGATGATCTTATTGTGAATGCAACGGGATCCGTAGATCCAGAAGGAACCAGTGTTACATACAGCTATGCGTGGTTTGTGGATGGAGCAACGACGGGTATGACATCTGCGAGTCTTCCTTTTGCAAATACAGCAAAAGGGGAAGAATGGTCGGTGCACGTAACACCCAGTGATGGTATGGGGCAGGGACTCTATGCACAAGCAAGTATTACAATTTCCAATCAGGCACCAGAGATTACTACTGTGATGATTACCCCCAGCACGCCGAGCACACAAGATACATTGAGTTGTTCGTATGTGGCCAATGATGTCGATGGAGATCCAGTCTCTGTGGCATACGCATGGTATGAAGGCAATAATTTGCTGTCTTCTACAACATTGACATTGGAAGGCCCTTTTCTATCTGGGGATACGTTGACTTGTCGCCTGACACCCAGTGATGGTGAAGATGTTGGCAGTTTTGTGGAGGCTTCGGTTGTGATCTCAAATACGGCTCCGGCTATTTCATCATTATCGATTGGGCCTACATCGTTGTACACCAATGATATCGCAACGGCGACAATAAGTGCCAATGATGCAGACGGAGATTCATTGACTTATACTTGGGATTGGTATGTGGATTCTGGGACAGGTCCTTCACAGGTGCAAAGTCAAACATCGACAGGGACATCCAATACCTTAGACGGTGTGTATCATTTTGATCGTGATGATGAGATTATTGTGGAAGTTACTGTAGATGATGGAAGCGCGGCAACGATCCAGCAGGCCAATCCCATTGTGATTCAAAATACACCCCCAACCGCATTTAATGAACTGATTTCTCCGACGGAACCTGTGGCAGGGATTGATGATCTGGTGTGTATTGTACAAACCAGCGATGCGGATGGAGATGGGGTTTCGGTCCAATATGAATGGTATAAAGATGGTGTTTTAACAACCAACACTTCCGATACCGTTCTTTCTGTAGATACGTCGAGTGGGGACAGCTGGGAGTGCATCATCACACCCAATGATGGAACCGATGATGGCTTGTCCGTGCAAGTGTCAGTGATTGTTGATGCCAAAGCGGAAGGGGCGGGTGCATTCCAGGGAGCTCCTTTTTG
>NYTD01000128.1 GCA_002683315.1 Deltaproteobacteria bacterium
GTTTTCTTGGCAATATACTTTAATGTATACAAGATTGAGAGAGGGAGCATTCATGTCAATTGGTACTCTATTGGGATTTCTTAGTGGAATAGGGCTATTTGTTCTTTCAGTATACCTCAATCTTGGTGATGCTGACTGGATGCTTTTTATTAGCCTGTCAAGCTTTCTGATTGTATTTGGAGGAACCATCGCCAATGCATATATTTGCTATCAGGCTACATATGTAAACCAATCTATCATAGAGCTTTTTCGTATTTTCGGCTCTGCTCGAACATCTCAAAAGTCCATCATTAACGAAGTCAACCAATGCCTTTCTTGGGCCGATATAGCATTTAAATCGGGTGCTCTTGGACTGGAAAATCACCTAGAAAATGAAGAACCCAATGAACATCTCCTCAGTTTTGGTGTTGATCTCATCTTGAGGGAATATACACCCGAAGACGTTCGTTCTTTGATGTCCAATACGATTGAATCAGAGTATCAACGCGTTAGTGTACAAGCTGACATACTCGATAACATGTCCAGTAATGCTCCTGCATTTGGAATGATTGGAACACTTGTTGGCTTGGTTATTATGCTCACCAACCTCAACAATCCCGAGCAACTTGGTTCTGCAATGGCTATTGCTCTAATCACTACGTTATACGGGGTGTTATTCTCTCGATTGTTGTTTCAACCTTCAAGCAAAAAAGTCCTTCAAAGAGCCAGTATCCAACGATTTCGAAACCAAGTGATTATGGAAATTTTTGTAATGATAAGAGAAGAACGTCCTGCTACATTTGTTCGAAATAGAGTCCGAAGTTTCTTACGTCCAAGTATGCTGGTTCAAATCGAAAATCCAAGAAAAGCATCTCCAAAACCAGAAGACGAAGAGGGAGAAGAACAAGAATGAATATCTCACCTCCTCCCAAAAAAAGCGATGATAATGAATGGATGATTACCTATGCAGACATTATCACACTTCTACTCGCATTTTTTGTCATTCTCTTTTCAATGTCTACTCTAAAAAAAGAATTATTTAATCAAATCAGCGGTGAGATTATTGAGGGACAACAGAAAAGTCTATCGCAAAAGATTCAAGCATTGAATCCTGATCGAGAAGAAGTAGAGTCACCTACTGTGTATCGAGTCTTTGTCCCACCATTAGGAAATGATGATTTTCTCAAAACTGTTATCGGTGTTGATGAAAACAATAAAAGTCATCAAAGCCACATCACCTTCCCTGAAGAGGTTTTATTTGTTCCGGGTACAACCAACCTTATTTCCCGTTCTAGCACTATTTTTGAACAAACAGTCGAATACCTTTCACAAATATCCCCAAGCTATTTCTTGATATCCATTGAAGTTCACTACGATGAACAAAGTAAAGTACCCAAAGGCTATCAAGACAAGTTTCAATTTACTGCTGAACGTGCCTTAAATATTCGTACAGGCCTATCTCAAAAAGGATACCCCCACGAAAATATTTATATTGTAGGATACGGTGACACCATTCCACTCAAAACAGATGTAGCTATAAAAAGTGCGATTCCAGAACGAAGAATCGTGATCAACATCCATCGTAAAACCGATATTAGAAAATATTAGTCAAATACGATTTATTTTTCAATGAAACAAGAATACACATGTCCATTACTTTTTGAGTAATGGAGATAGGTCGTAGATATGTATCTTCTTTGACGAGATATCAGTAATAGCAAGAATGTTTTTAGCATTCATAAACAATTTGGATGGAGCTGCGACAGTCATGAATTCATCCAATAATTTTTGGGAATCCCGATGATAAATTTTGATTCTTCCCGCTCCCAAAGAAAATCCGGTCTGAGAAAAATGTTCTGTTACAACAACAAATGTATCCGTAACCAATAGGTCTTTTTTCTTGCCTTTCCCATCTGGGAAGACAACTTCATGTGTACTATCTTTCATTGAAACACGAATAATCTCATTATCATTGGCATTCAATAGCCAAAATTCATGGTCTGGAGCATAAAATACTCCTTTGACAATCTGTGATTGAGATTTTTGCCAAAGAACAGCACCCGATGAATCATAAATTCTACCAGGTTCAGAACCAAGAATATAAAAGTCATCTTGAAAAGAATACAAACCCTTTGGTTTGACAATAGGGATGACGGTTTCAGTCTCTCCTTTCCATGATATGACTTTATCTTGATACCAATTCAATGCGATTACATTATCTTTATGTACGATAAACCCACTAAACCATGAATGGGAGAATGTATGAAGAAGAGATTTTTTTTTCGTTTGAACCTCGTAGTCAAATAATCCTCCTTTTTCAGAAAGAAGCGTTAATTTTTGATCAATACAACGAATCCACGTGGAAGATTCTAGATCCATATGATGAGATAAGCTCCCCTTCACTAGATCATACTCATACAATCCTCGATTATGAGAAAAAGTACTAATCCAAAGTGCATCGCTACAAAATGCAACATCATATGGAGCACTAACAAGACTTATTTCGGAAACACAATAGCTCGTTTGAGCCTTGTCTTTCGGGCAACGATGAACATGAATTTCTTCGCGAATGATATCAGAGAATAGAGTCACTCCATCATCTGTTTCAATCTCTACAAAACCAACAGGAACCTGAAGTGTTGCAGAGCCTTTAAACGCTTGAGAAGTGTCCCCATGCCGTACAATAAAAGACTCCTCTGATGGATAATAAAAATGAAGAGGAACATCATTGCTTCGTAGTTTTATATCAATCTTTAGGAGCTCTAAATCATCAATTGATACCGTTCTATTTTCTGTATAAAACCCTTCTTTCTCAATGGACAGCTGATATATTCCCTTTGAAAGAGATTCCCCTCTCCAAGGCAGACCATTGATAGAAATAAGAGCATCCTGAGGTTGAACAGTAACATCAAGAAAGGCTCCACCTTTCTTAGAGGCGACCGAAAAATTTCCTCTTTCATTCGTGGATGAACATGCAAAAAAAAGATACAAAAACATAAATCTTTCTATAACATTAAATCTTATGTCATTGTGTATCCCTGAACCTTTTCGAAAACTTTATTCAACACAAAATCTTATCATCCATAATCTCTATGCAACAAGCAAAAACTTTACCTCTAAACCAATCTCTGGATATGTATCTGGAGAACTTTGGCTCCACAAAGATGCATACCCATCATTCATGAACATTGTTCGTATCGCAGACTCTATGGGATTTTCGATTGTAGTTTGGGATGCCTATAGACCGTATTGTGCTACGGAAGAAATGGTTCAATGGGCTATATCATCCCAAAAGGCTTGGCTTGTAGAAGAAGGATACATCGCCAAAAGATCAAGACATAATGGAGGAGTGGCGATAGATCTTGGACTTATGAAAGATGGAGTATACTTAGATATGGGGACACAATGGGATGATTTTTCAGAGAAAAGTCATATCCACAATGTTTCTGGTATACAATTGCAAAATAGAATGTTGTTACAAGGGATGATGAGAACCCAAGGATGGGTTGGATATACAAAAGAGTGGTGGCACTTTGAGCTAAAAAACGCTGAAAAATATCCTTCACACAACATTCGATACGTACAATCACAATAGGAGCTCAAATGATCAGTCTATCTTGGCTAGCAAGCCTTAGTCTTTCCGCGCATGCAGAACCTTTGCAACAACAAACGATGGTAACGATAGCTGCATCCTTGGTTGAAATGGCTTCACAAGATGGTGTTATTAATGACAAAGAGAGGACCTTATTGGCAACAAAATTTCCTCTCAAGGAACAGGTCGACCCCGTTTTGGTTTTTACACTTGATCGAAGTAACCTGCCAGAAATCATGGGCACACTTGATATCTCCACTCAACAAAAAGAGGGGTTTTTACATTTTATGGGATTGATCGCTCTTGTAGATGGACAGATCACGAATCAAGAGAAAAAATATTTTATGCAGCATAAAGCGGTATTTCCAGACCCCAAGATTCAGAATTCAGACATACAAGAATACTTTATGCAATCACAAAAGATACTCAATCGAATTCAACATGAACCAATGCTTGAAACCATGCGTGAATTGGCCAAGGCCCAAAAGAAGTATCACAAGATCCACAAACGCTATCTGAGCACCAAAATCTGTCCACAACAGACAGCAAGTAGCACCATATCATGGAAAGAATGTAAAGCCCAATTTGCTAACTTTCCTTGGGTTGCGCCAGATTCTGTGCAAGGTTCATATAAGATGGAAGGAACCAAAAATGCTTTTGTCATCACAGGTACCATCGATATAGATGGAGACGGTGTATCTGCAACCTATGTCTCTACACATACTGCACCTTCCCCCAAAAGAATAGGAAATCCAAATGCGGATTGACTATGATTCTCGTCTACCAAATATGAAAGCAAATACACTCATAAAGACTCCAAAAATCCATGCACCAGAGGTTTCCGATAGATAGATATTACTGCTGATCGTTTCACGTTTATTCCCTATTCGAAAAAAAGGCTCATGTGTATTTTGCTCAGGACGCAAAAGTGAATCAAATCGTGTAACCCAAGTTCCATCAATTTCTCCTGAAAAGACAATGCCAAAAGAAGTTCTTGATTCAGATATCTCAAGGAGTCTTGCACGATAAATGTCATTCGCATCATCGGAGATATCTCCTTCTAGGTTTCCGACCTCTTCTTCCCCCCAACCACCAACCGTTGCTTGTGCTTCTCCTAGTACGTATACGACTGTATGAATCTCTTGCTCCATGGACAACTTGGATAGCATGGCCGGATACCGCATCTCATGACGTTCGTATTCGATTTTGATAGTCGGAGATGTCGATATATCTTCCGAGCGTACATCTTGTCTTATTTTCAACATAACCAATGAGATATTTGACTCACTACCATATTGTGGCAAAATACTAGATATCCCATCTGTACTCCAATCATTTTCCTGCCCCCATAAAAGGAATTCTTCACCTTGAGAAGCCGGTATTATCAGATACTCGAATTGGCCTGCAAAACCATGTACATATCGCTCACCAGAAAGGGAGTTGTCATCACCTTTTTCCGTTGCCCCACAACTTGAAGTAGGGGCATAATCATAAAAAACACTTGGCTTCGTACCTTGATTGTATCGGTCAAAACTAGCCGACTCTCCCTCTTGGATATCGACCAAATCACCGAAAATAGGAATCACCCATCCAAAATCTTCTGCATCGCCCTCATATCGAATTTGATACTCTACAACTGTATTGTCACCGTTCAAAGAAAAAATCACTTGCTGTGTATGTGACTCAACATGTTCTCCATCTCCATGCAGAAGCCCTGCACACGGAATCGCCACCTGCACAAGTGCGAACAAAAGCATTACAAGACTCCTTGAGAAGATGTCGAGAATTGATGCTGCACGAGTTCTTTATATCGTCCTTGTAATGAAAGTAGTTTCTGATGACTACCAAATTCAACAATCTTCCCTTCTTCTAAAACAGCGACTTCATCTGCATTTTGTATGGTAGAGAGACGGTGAGCAATGATAAGCGTACTTCTTCCTTTCATCAATCTTTCCAACGCTTCTTGTACCAATGTTTCGCTTTGTGCATCCAGTGCTGATGTTGCCTCATCCAACAGTAATAGCTTTGGGTTTTTCAAAATAGCCCTTGCTATCGCAATACGCTGCTTTTGCCCTCCCGACAATCGAATCCCTCGCTCTCCTACCATGGTATTGTATCCTTCTGGGAAACGAGAAATAAACTCATGAGCATTGGCTGCATGAGCAGCATGCTCGATTTCTTCTGGTGTTGATTGCAAATTTCCATATCGTATATTATCCATAATACTTGTGGCAAACAACACCGGCTCTTGAGAAACAATGGCTATTTGAGACCGGAGCCATTTCTTTTTTAGGGTATGTATTGGGTGGCCATCCAATACAATGATACCATCATTGGGGTCATACAATCTACAGGTCAAAGCAGCTACCGTTGATTTACCACCTCCAGAAGTTCCTACCAGCGCCAAACTTTTTCCTGCTCGAATTGTAAATGAAAGATTTTGGAGAACCTGAATTTCTGAACGTGTTGGATAGGAAAATGAAACATTAGAAAAGATCAATTCACCCGATACTCGCTTGGGTTCCTCTTCTCCATCAAGCAGGGCATTCTCTCGACTCATCAAAGAAAAAACTCGTTCACTTGCACCAACTGCTTTGGCAAGATCACCATAAATTCCACTTAAAGCACTGATTGAAAAAGCTACAGTAAAAGTGTAGAGCATAAAACTCGTCAACGTTCCAAATCCAATCGCTCCATCTACAACCATCGTCGCTCCATACCAAAGTACACCACAAATGGCTGCATATCCAACAAATCCAAGCATACCGGAGAATGTCGCTCCAAGAAAGGCACGGTGTTTGGCTATCACAAACGATTCCTCTACAGCTTCTCCATATCTCTCGACTTCAAACGATTCACGACCAAATGAACGAACGGTACGAATACTACCAAGTCCTTCCTCAGCCACAGAAGTCGCTTGTGCCAGAGCATCTTGCACTTGACGAGATACAACACGGATTTTTCGGCCGTAAATCGTAGCACAAAATGCGACAATGGGTACAACAGATAACATCACGAGTGTCAACTTCCATGATGTAAAAAGCAAAATCAATATAGACCCCAAACCACTCAACGTAAATCGCAGTGCCATGGAAAGATTTACAGTGACTGTATTTTGAATCACCGTCGTGTCTGAAGCAAGACGGTTCGTCAGAGCACCGGTCTTATTTTTATCAAAAAAAGCAATCTCTTGATGCGCAAGAGATGAAAACAAATCTTTTCTTAAAGTAGCAACAACACGTTCTCCAGCTACAGTAAATAAATAAGATCGAAAGAAAGTAGCAATTCCCATAAAAAAAAACAAAACAAATAAGGTAAAAATTGAGGAATTTATGGAATCGAGTGCATCTCCCTTGTCAATCTGGATCTGATCGATCATATTTCCGATAAGAGTCGGAAATAGTAAGCTTAAGCCTGATGTCGCAAAGAGAAAAATCGTCGCAACAAGCAGAATTTTCCACTGGGATTTGGCAAGCGCAATCAGCTGTGGAATCGTCGATTCTTTATTGCTCATGAACCTCTCCTTGCAACAAACTCAAAACAACCAAGATGGAACTGACGATAACCGCTCCAGACAAGCCCCCCCCAAATCCCCAGTAGTACAATAAAACATCGTCTAATGCTAGTGTTACATCACTGGTGTACACAGATTTTTGGGCTACTTCAATCCGTACAAACATGATACACCTGAGAAGAACACCAAGTTGAAGCCCTAAGAACGAAGCAAGTTGAGCATTGGTTATGCTTCTTTTTTCTATCTTAGCCTCTCGGTATCGCTCTACCAAAAAAATCAGAAAATATAAACAAAGCAAAGTCGCCCCAAAAGCAACAACCAAACCAAGATGTGCAACAAAAGGTTGGCTAAGTGATATAATCTCAATGGATACACCGCGTAATAGGGAATCCAGCAAGTAGTACCACAAAAAGGAAGATACAACACAAAGGAAAAAGAGAACAATAAGAACCATGAAAACAAACACATATTTAGAAAAAGTCGTCGTTCAAGAATAAACAAACAGTTGGTTTATGATATATCGTCTCCATAACAAAAAATGATCTAGGGACGCGAAGAATATGGAAGTATATCTACTCTGTATTGCAATTGATGGTGCTAATGACCGTGTGGCATGGTCAACGTTCATTGTAGAACCAGAAGGATTTGTAGAGGAAAAGTCAGGGCTGGCATCTTCCCACGAACGAGCAATCCTTTGGGCTATAAAAGAAGGATTATGTGGTGTACCATCTACTGCCCATGTAGCCATTAAAAGCACTTCAAATGCTGCTTTACGGCTTGGAGAAAGTACAATATCATTGGATATAGATGAAGCATTATCAATGGAAAACGCCGATTTGATATCCTCTATTATTGAGAGAGCCCAAGGACAAACATTGGCATGGAATCGCCCATCATTTTTAGAAGCCGGAGATAGTCGAGCCATCAAGATAGCGCAAGAAATCATACAAGATCCTATGAGTTGCTATCCTCCTGAAGAAGTCGATTTCATCATGCAATCATATGAACGTCAAGAAGCCATCTTAGAGGATTCTTCCACAAATGAAGAATCGGTAACAGAAGAGACAAAAGACGTATCAGAGAACGAAGAGTCCACAAAAATTATTGAGGACACACTACAAAACGATTCTATGGACTTGGATATTCAGGTTCAGGAGTCTGAAAAAAAATCTCCCATAGAAGATATCCCAGAATCCACATATGATGACTCTACGTATCCTATCACAAAGACATATAAACCTATTTTAAAATCGAAACTTCCACCACCAGCCAAAAAAACTCAGCTCCATGTTGAGGGGCCTGATTATCTATTTGGAGCCAGAATTCTAGCGTATGTAGATGGAATCGGATCGGGGAATCTAGGAGCATGGTCTTTTGTACTTGTCGATAGAAAAACGGGTTTTGCTCTCGCTCGAGCAAGTGGAATGCGAGCAAGTACACCGTATCGTGCTCGACTCATTGCATGTATTGAAGTCCTATCGGCATTAAAAGCTGTCAACCAAGAGATAGAGATCAGAAGTCGATGGCAAAAACTGGTCAAACTCGGCGATCAATGGATGTACAAATGGAAAGCAAAGAACTGGAAGAAGTCAGGGAATGAATCCATTCAAGAAGTTGGGTACATCCAACAGCTCGATGCATTGTGTAGCCAACATCGAATGAGTTGGTTGTATATACCTGACCACAACGACGAGCATGGAATCCAATTTTGTAAGCACCTCGTAAAAAATGCCCTTAATGATATAAATAGCGGACACAAACATGTGCATAGTGAACGATTAAAAGATTTTCCCATCGACAAACTCCTATAATTCATCGCTTGGTTCTGCATTCTCTTGGGGTTACTTCGATCCTTGAACAATCTCCTCTCTTCCCTGGCAGGAAATGATATCACCAGCATTCAATTTCCGTCTTCTCCGTGTTTCTACTTCTCCATTCACATGTACCTCACCATCTTGAATAAGAAGTTTTGCATGACCTCCTGTCTGTGCGAATCCTCTAAATTTTAGGAAGTGATCCAAACGAATGGGCAGTGTCATAGGTTCCTCAAAAGTAAAAGACATATGCGTCTTTGCGATCATATTAA
>NYTD01000129.1 GCA_002683315.1 Deltaproteobacteria bacterium
CATTCCTTCTTTCTGTCCTTCCTCTCAGACTTATCGAAGGATGCTAGTGAACTTACATAGAATCTTATCAGGGCGATAGCATTTCACATTTGAGTGATGTAATCCGTTTTTTTGTAGGAACTACGAGATGGAATAATATTGTTCATGCTCTTGAAGATTTTAGTTACACTTTTCTCCTTTCTTTCTATAAAAATGGTTCATCCATAATCTCCAACTTGGGCTTTTGGTTTTGCACTTCTTTTTGGGAATGTCAACATAGCAGTCTGAACTGAGTTCGCTCTCAAGTTTCCAGTGACAGAAGTCTACATAGTTGGAAGAACATTCTGTCATTTCAAAAGCATCGTTGTATTCTGCATTGATGCATTGGGGGGACATTACCTGAACAAAAGTCTCGGATAGTTCCATATCTTCTGGGAACTTTTTTATAAGTCTAAGCCATACGCCGGCATCTTCAGTTGTGAAAGAAAAAGACACAGTGCAATATTTCCATACTTCAAGCCACTCATCTGATTCTTCTGATAGTCCATCTTTGAATATTTCAGGAAAAACGATGTTGCAATATTGCTGAACACCGACAAGATAGTCCACTTTATTGGTTGTATTGAATTTTTCTATGTGCGATTCGATGTTCTTTATGCTTTTTTCAAGGCACGCCATATCACTGTTTTCGCATTCTGGGTGGGGGATACAAAGATTTGGGTCTTCGAGTCCATCACATGTTGTTGGACGGCTAAAAAGATACCCCAATCCCAATAAGAGCAAAACAAGAGCAGCAATAATGAATGGTTTTAATCTCTGAAGTATGGGTTTTTTTACCGTGATCGATTTTTGTATCTGTTTTTTGTTACCTTTCTCGTCTAGGATTTCGTTTCCTTCTTTATTAAGCATGACCACGGAAATCTTGTTCTCTCCTTCTGTCAGGTTTTTGAGGAGGAAAGAGGATTCTTTTGTTTCTCCAACAATGCTTCCGTTCGATATAATACGGAGTCGATCAATACCTTTTGATTTTAGGGAAAGACGTCGTTGGTTATAGGGTAGATCTGCTTTTTCTTCAGATACTTCGCATCTGGGTGCAAGGGATAGAGTTTGCGTTTCCTGTTTGTAGAGATCAAAACCATCCAGATCGATAGGAAAACCGTTTTTATCGATGGCATGAATGATAATATTATATGTGCCCGGTTTAAGGTTGTGGGTATATGTATTTGTATCTGTTTGCGCGACACTTTCTCCGTCGATGAGGATTTCTAGATGGGAGAGATATCTTTTTTTGAAATGGAATCGAACATCAAATGTTTGATTGGTTTTTTCGGTGGTTGTAATTTTATAATCGAATCCGAGCTTCTCTATTTGGAGTTTATACTTCTCTGGATGATCGTATTCCATATCATCACTAACGGCAGCGATAACAACATCGGTATCCATATATTCTAATTCAAAGGTTTGTGATAAACCGACTTGGTATTTACCAATAGGTTGGCCGTTAATGCGCACTTCCCATCTTAAGTCGCTTAGCTCTTTTCCTGTTCGTTCATCGACCAACGAGTCCACAGTGATTGTGTGATAGAGTTTGCTATCAATGATGGTTGTATTTTCCTCATAGTTAATTGTAATTTTTCCAAGTCTCTTTTCCCATCGTCTTGACAATATAATCGCATCTTGAAACTCTTTTGTACCTTGTGCTGCTTGGATGATGAGTTGTTCTTTAAAGGCGCGAGCGCTTTCGTAATCTGAAGAGTACAGTTTTTTTTCTTTGAGATACTGGAATGAATCTTCAAGCCACCCTCTAAGTGGATTCTCTTTGTCATTTTTTAAATATAGATCTCGTTTTACCTTTCGGAGCTGTACTTCATCGGGTTCATTGGGCAACCAATCAACACCTCTGATGGTCAGGTATACCAAAACGAGAGAAAATACATTTTGTCTTTTCATACTGGGAGGATTTGTAGATCCCGTAGGATTGTTTCGATGCCATTCGCAGTATAGTGCGTCGGGTGGTTTTAGCTCGCTAATATGAGAAGTGAAAGAAATTTGGAATGGGTTTTGAATATTCTCTCCCGCTTGTCGGTCAAGATCCACAGATTGATTGCGACGAACCAGAATATTTTTGGGACTCAGATCGGAGATGGTAACATTATGCTTGTGGAGATGACCCATGGTACGCAAAATAGATCCGAAAAGAAGATCCATTTCTTCAAGGTCTAATTCAGAATAGATTAGGAAGTCTTCAAGTGTGCATGCATTTTTTATGTATTCTTGAACCAAGAGAACATATGAAGTATCTTTATTCTTCACTTTTCTTATTGAGCATTTAAGAATATTGGGGAAAAGTTGAGTTTTCCTTTGTAGAGATTCATTTATCTCCTGGATGACGGCCTGTTTTCGCTCAAATTCATCTTTCCAAAGATTTGCTTCTTTTTCCGACGGAAAGCTAAGAGTATCTTGGAGTGCGAATATGGGTTTTGAAGAGTTTTGGGGGTCGTTGTATCGACAAAAGACTCTCTTGTGTTTTACAGAGTGAAAGCATTCTCCATATTCAAGAACACCAACTGTTCGCCGGAAAGGGGTAATGTTTTGTGAGTTAGACATTGCAGGGACCTTGAGGATTCTGTGGTGTTATATTGAACCGTGTTGAAGAACAATATGAAACCTTATATAGTTCTATACGATAAAATAACCTGTACTTTTGATCAAGGATATATAGCGCTTTTATGAAAAAAGAAGAAAAGATAAAATTGCCGTTCCGGCATACCTCGAAAAAGTCTAACGATTCTACCTATCAGCAGATCAGTATAGAAAATCTAAGAAGAGAAGAAACCCTTTCTCTTCGCCACTTTACAATCAATCATGTAGAGCAAGGCAGTCCTGTCGGTAATCCAAAAGGACTTTCAGATTCTCTAGAAACAAAGGAAGTATTAAACTATCAGAAGAAATGGTTTTTGGCTTTTTCCTTCAAGAGTGAGATTTTCTAATGCAAGTGCAGCAAACATTTCTGTCATGTTGTTCCAAGTTTGCGCCACAACATGCGCGACGCCATCAGTTTTGTGGGTATTGTGGATATCGTCTCAACACCATTGAGGTTGAGGATTCTACTCCAGCTGTGAACATGAAAGTACTTTTTATCACTGCACCCAAGATTGATGTGAACAGAAGACATTTTGACAATCAGTATCGAATAAAGAGACAAAGAGAAGATGCGACAGATATACGTGTGTATTTTGATGTACATCCAAATACTTTGACACCAAAATGGATTGATTCAAAAGAAGAAAATGCAGCAGTGACCTCTTGGAATAAACCGAACAACACGCTGAATCTAGAGCAAAATGACGTACACTTTTCTTTTCGGTTTTTTCGAGACTATGTTTCAGAGATTGTTGGTGCAGCGACCTCAAGGGTAGGAGAGAATGTTTCCTTCTATGATGTAAACTTGTGGACATCAAATGCGGAAATCACTGAAGAATCAAATATGTCATGGACACCTGCAAAAAAAATGAAGTTTCAGAGAATTTTGATTCGTTTCCAGCTCAGTTTGGGGATTGTGAGTGATCAAAGAGGTGTATTGTATCCGATTATTGAAACATCTTCACAAGAGCCGTTTATTCATCGTGTCCAGCTAAAAAATATATCTCCAAAGAGAAGGAAGGTATATGGTGTGCGCATCACTGATTTTCCAACAGAACATGCACTGGGTATTATTCATCCTTTGGACGAAGATGAAACGCAAAATATAGCCATTAATCAAGGTGCCATTGAACGACGTAAGCTGCGAATCCGTTCGCGTGAATGTATTCGTGTTGTAGAGAAGGCATATGAGATACGTCATGTTCAGCGTAATGTTCCCAAAAAGTTCAGAAACTGTAGAGAATTGGCTCCCATGGAATCTTTAAACATCGATTTTGAGATTTTGCCAAGACAGGGACAAAAAGAACAAAAAGAAACGTTTGGTTGGTTTGTTTCTCGTCTAAACTTTCTTGGAGAAACTCTAAAAGGAAAAGATATTCTGCTTGGTGGGCTCTTGGGAAAAGCCCCAACATTTCATCCGGCCAATGAGGTGAAATATCATGGTGTTGATGTACGAAAAGGAGATGTTCTTATTAAGAACAATGGTTCGATTCCTCTTCTAATCTCCAATGTAGAAATTCATATGGCAAATCCCGATTGGTCTTTGATCCGAAAGATTGACGGCAAAAAAGAAGGAAATGATTGGCTATCCATCTCCAATCAAAACAATGTTATAGGTTCTCAAAAAGAGCTTTTTCCAGAAGAAGAGCAAAGGATTCAGTATAGAATTGAGGGACAGTATCGGCAGGCTGATGAAGATCAAAGAGTTTGCTATCGCGTGCTTCGGTTCTATCACAATGGAAAAAATGGACCATACACCGATATTCGAATCCAAGCAGAGCTTGGGCAGCGTATTTTTCCAAAAAGTGCTTTCTTGTGCATTGATTTTGGTACATCGAATTCCTCTGTCACGCTTAAAGACAGCATGATTCAAACCCCTCAGCCGATTGCACTCTTCAATCGTGAGACAGTATGTCCAACAAAGAGCTGGATGGAAGAATATCAATCATACAACAAAAAAGAAGAGCTTCCCTTCTTCCATGGTCAAGAAGCCATTGAAAAAGCATCGAGCTTTTGGACCAACTATGTACAAAACCTCAAGACAAAGTTGGAAGATCCCACAAAACTTATTCCATTTTTATATCGAATTCGAGGGAAGAAGTCGCATCAAGAAGTTCAGTTTCGTGTCGAAGAGTTGGTTGAAAAATTCTTTGAGCATGTTGTTTCTGCTGCACAAAATAATCTGTCAAGAGAGCAAAGAAGAATTCTATCTTCTGATTACTCTGATGAGATTATTTCACAGGTCATATTTCAAGAAGCGATCTTCACACATCCTGTGAATCCCCATCCTCTTCTATTTCCCACATACTTTCATATTGCCAAGAGTCTAGGTCTCACGAAACAAAGGACGGAAGAAAACTTTAAAGCGATGCATTGTATTGATGAGCCGACTGCGGCCATATTGGCGCTCCAAAAGAATAAAGAATTTATGGAAGAGCTTAAGCGTCGTGGTTCTCTCAAGATCTTGTGTTTTGATGCCGGAGGAGGAACAACGGATGTTTCGGCCGTACATATGTCTTTGGACCAGCATCAAACACACGTGGAGGTTTTATCTATCAACGGTCTACCTGTAGGTGGAAACGATATCGATATTGCAATCTTGAAATATGAACTGGAGCAATTGATAGATGAAAATAAGCCGGACTATATCGAATTGGGTTGTGAAGAGTTTGGACTTGAACGGAAGTTGTATATCAATATTTTGATTGATGCTATTCAAGCTCCCTTTAAAGCGAGTTTTGATGAAGAAATCATACGTATCGGCAAGCTAAATCGATATGAAGATGAGGGTGGAAAGAAGGTAGAGCAAATTCTGAAATCCATCTGGGATACTTCTCGAACCATCATTATTGCCATTCAAAAAATCAAAGCCAACTTGTCACAAAAATCTGAGATAAAGGAGAAAATCAAATTTGATGTGGGTGGTTCTGTAAAAGAACTTGAAGTCCATGTTACGCAAGAAGAGGTTCGTGATGCACTAAACACAAAGAGTAGTCGATTAGAGCGAAGCATCATGGAAAAATTCAAATATTTGCTGTTCAAAACACTCTATGGTGCAAATTGGGATCAAAAAGATGTAGATCTATTTTTGTTTACCGGTCAGACAACTCGTTTGAACTTGCTACGAGATATGGTGTTGATGTTTCTTACCAACTTTCGTAACGATGTAATCGTGGTTCATCACTATTCTTCTGAAATCCGAATCGATGCAAAAATGTGTGTTGCTATTGGTGCTGCGGTCTGGAGAGATGAGAGAAGATATATCAAAATCAAGAAAGAAAAGACTGCACTAAACATGACGCTTGCCATCAAAAAAGGTTTTGATTTGTTACCCGTATCGGGACTTGAACGAGGAGATCCCTTGGGAAAGATGGTCGAAATCTCACTTGAAGGCTATGACAACCAACTCAAGCTTTTTGAGTTGGTTCCAGACTGTGCAACATACAAGCCTCTTGTGGAAATCATGTATGAGACAGGTCGTATCGACAAGATTCAAATTACGTTTGAAATGGATAACGATACGATGAAGTACACGTATAAAATCTTTCCGACGGGTGAAGAACCATTATCTCCCGAAACCATTTATCTTTCGTAATCTTTGGAGCTCGAATATGCTGGCGATCATCACATTTTCCATCATTCCATTCTTTTCTTTGTGTTTCCTTTTTTTACTAGTGGGGTACGGTGTTGCATTTTTTATTGCTCCAAAGGAAAGAAATTCTTCCACGAATATAAGCAGTAAAAAGCTTCAAATTATCGAGCAAAAAATAGAAGAGAAAATTAAGAGTCCTCCCAAAAATGCAGGATCAGGTGACGAAGAAAAATGGCAAAAAAAATATGCTGAATTGAAAGAAATAAAAGATGCGGAAATAGAATCCACACAGTCAATCATTACTCAAAAAGATACAAAAATTACAAAGCTGGAAGAAGAATACAAAAAACTTCGATCTCAAATCAAAAAATCTGATTCTACGAAATCAAAGAGAACAAAAAAACGTTCACAAATACACGATGAAGATAAAAAAGGCCTTTCACTTGGTCTAAAATTATTCTTGGAGAAGAGTAAAAAAGAGGGAATAACTCAAGAAGAGATTCAACAAGTAAAGGATTTAGATACATTATTTACGCTGTACAAACAAAATGAAAACACGTTTCGTCAAGAGGGTATTCAGACTTCTAATCTGTACCATATCACTCAAAAGATTCAAGGAGCAACAAGCGATCATATTTTCGATAAACCGATTCATATTACAATGGCGATAAATCAGTTTATTACCATCTTGAACACTCTAAATTCGCAGAGATATCACCTCGATGAGTTTGCGATGAAATTCTCGATTCGTGATGCCCAAAAAGCAATTATCTTTTGTAAAAGAATTAAACACTTTGAAAAATTTAAAAAGTTACAAGAGATCAATAGAGATTATCGTGCGCATCCTCAATATCTAGATTGTACGAATCGGTATGACTCTTTGGAGACCACAGCGAGTGATGCTCAAATACAACATGTTCTCAATGAAATACACAGAACAGGATTAACGCTCAAGAACTCTCTTGCTCCATCAACTGTTCAAGATGCAGCTACAGATGTTACGCCCAAAAGAACTGGTATACCCAATCTTCCTCCTCCACGTAATACGAAAACACTGATTCAAGATCTTATAAAACAGGTTCCTGGTATTCATGAAAAATTTGAAACAGCAATGAATGAGCAACCTGAGACTAAGGTAGCAGATTTATTCTTCATATATCATGCATGGTATTCCTACAATAAGATGATGGAACAGAAATTTTTGGACCGAACCCAGAGATCAAACCTAAAAATACGTATTGATGATTTTTGTACAGAAAAGAATATTGAGTTGTATGATGAAAAAGGAAGCCACCACGTTTGTGATATTGACCTGAATAACAAGTATACATTATATCGAAAGACAGCGCCAGCGGAGCAGTTGGTCATTGAATGGCCTGTATATTTTGTTGAACGTGTTTCTTATCCTCATATACAATCATCAAAAGGAGAATTTAAGGGGGAGGCCATTTGCTCCATCATCGATAGTTTTGTAGCATATGTGAAATCTCTTTGCGATGGGGAACATGATCTTGCTGATGATTGTATGAACGCCCTTCATGATATAGAGGATTTTCGCGGGACAGAATTTAGCCAAGAGACATGGTTTAAGCTGGTGAATTGTTTGTATCGTTGTTGGAGTGTGTTCCGACGTGAACATATAAAAACCAAAGAAGACTGCTACTTGAAGTTGGATGAGGTTCAAAAACACATCATCTCCTTTACCAAGAGTGAATTCACAATACAACTCCATGATCATGTACCATATGAATCCGACTTTTGGGACGCTCATGACTGCAAAACGATTGAGAAAGATGGAGAGGATGTGTTATCAAGTTCTCATTTTGATGACGCTAATCCACCGATTGGTTCGATTGAAGAGATTGGATATGTTTCCAACCATGGGACCAAACCAACAAAAGTCAAAACAGTATAAAAGGACTGCATCATGAATAAGTTTGACGCTCTCTATATTGAGCCTTTTTGCCCATACTGCAA
>NYTD01000130.1 GCA_002683315.1 Deltaproteobacteria bacterium
ATTATTAGAAGAAGAGAAATTGGAGAAGACATATGGAGGTGGTGACTTTCTCATATCCAGTGGGTTGTCTTCAGGAATGTGTTGTTCGCTTCTTCTTCTCCAATAATGTCCAAAAATTACGGGTGGACCTTGGTAATCTTTCCACCAGTGTTGACGAGACGTGTATCGAGGAGAGCCTCCGATAAACATAACTTTCTTTGCTTCTTGTTCTATTCCAGAAGAAATGACTTTTATGGGATTATTGTTTTGTAAAAATAAATCTCGTTGTTGATTTTGGGCGATTGCTTGTCGTGTTGGCTCTTCGTCTTTGGAAATATGGACTTTGGCTGGTGTGCGCTGTGCTAACTCATCTTCTAATTCATTGTATCGCTCTATTAGATTTTGGTTACCAGATTTCAGAGCCTGAATACTACGATTGTCCCAACAAGCGTGAACGACGCGAAGATCTTCTCGTTCAAGAGCAATGGGAAGGGTTTGAAAAAATTGAACGATTGAATCTCTTTTTTCCTGTTTGTATATGCAGCGTGTAAATGTTTTATGCGAGAGCAGAGTCGGGTTTTCGGTATCTTTTGGAGTGAATAAATGCTCTCCTGTTCCATAGAACCACTTGTTTCCGTGCTTCTTTTTTTTTCGAAGTATATTTAATTCGTGGTTGCCTGCGATTAACGATGCTCTTTTCGATTGACACATTGGGATTACAAGATCAAGAACACCCAAACTGTCCGGACCTCGGTCGATAAGATCTCCGACAAATACCAGATGTCTATTTTGTGGATGGCGTCCTTGATCATCATATCCAAGTCGATCAAGAAGGGTGCACAATGCACCGATTTCACCGTGTACATCTCCAATAATATCTAAGTCTGATAGTGGTAATTGTTGCACCAGTTGAGGCATGATTATTCCTGAGCTGCAAGAATAAGCTTTTGTTTTAATTCATCGTAATTGAGCGGGTCATTAAGATTATTTTGTGTAAGGTTGTATACCTCCAGCAGTTCATTTTGTTTGTTGAGAATATAAAAGTCTCTCCATTGACTGCCCCATTGTACCCAGATGTCATCGCCTGTATTGTCATTGACCATGGGAAGAGCATGCGTTTCGTTAAATGAATCAATCCCGTTCTCCGCTCCGATCTGATTGATAGAGAGTATCTTTATGGGTAGATCTGGATATTCGCTGCTGATCTCGTTTTGCATTGTATTGAGGAGAGCAAACTGCCCTCTGCAGTAGCCTCAGGTGGCTTTGATGAAATACCATCCACTAATGGATTCCATTTGATCTCGGACGGAGATGATTGTACCCAAGCTTGGAGAATAGGGGTTTACATCAGGTAGTGAGAAATCAGGCATTTGAACAGCTTGCACGGAAGTGTCTTCTTGTGAAGGTTCTACTGCGGTATCTTCTGCAGAATCTGCGATGGCTGTGTCATCTGAGCCTGTATCTTCAATGGATGTATCTTCTATGGATGTATCTTCTATGCCAGTATCTTCTGCAGTATCTGCAACAGCAGTATCTTCGGGCTCTGGAGGAGGGCCAATGACGATACCAGAATCGGGAGGAGGGGTATCTGTATTTTTCTCAGCACAACCCCAAAATGATATAAAAATTAATAAATTCAATGTAAATACCTTTTGTGTCGATATTAATTTGGGCGTATCTCATTATTACGATACTAGCTATGTTAGCACAATAGGGGAAAAAATGAAAGTAGGTGATAGTGCTCCAGATTTTTCATTGTCAGCACATGACGGTACACAAGTGCGTTTGTCCGATTTTCGTGGGAAAAAAAATGTGGTCCTGTTTTTCTATCCTAAGGATGATACACCTGGCTGAACGATGCAGGTGTGCGGGTTCCGCGACCGATATACAGATTTTCAAGATACAGAGACAGAAGTTTTTGGCGTGAGCGCAGATTCGAAAGGCTCTCATGAGGCCTTTGCTCAAAAACATGCATTGCCGTATCTTTTGCTAATGGATGAAGCCAAGACACTCCGAGCACTGTGGCGTGTACCCAAATCATTATTTATATTGGATGGACGAGTGAGTTATGTAATCGATAAAAATGGAGTGTGTCGTTTTATCTATAATTCTTCCGCAAAACCTATTGCGCATATTCAAGAGTGTTTTCGCGCCATACAAAAATTGTAAGTACGTTTGATTAGAGATGCAATCAAAACATTGAATCGAAGTCTGAAGTCATAGGTTTTTCGATACTTTTTATATCACATTGAATGTCACTTGCAATGAAGTGTTATCTATTCCATAATAATGAATAGTATTTTGGAAATAGAAACGGGAGCAACATGCGTATATTTCATTTTGATTCTTTGAATCGAACAGTAGGAATTTGCATCATCGGACTAATGGCCTGCTCTTCTGGTGACAAAGGCGTGATTACATACAATGTTCCACCTGATGTTGTAATTACTGATCCAATAACGGATTCGTATTTTGAACAAGGGGAGACGATTGAGTTTTTGGGACTGGTGGATGATAATAGCGCTAATGATGCTCTGATTGTTGAGTGGATCAGTTCAATTGATGGTGTTTTGCCAGATGAAGATCCACCAGATGAGTCAGGATATGTGGATTTCGTGACAGCCTCTCTATCACCAGGATCTCATGTCATCACGCTTCGCGCTATTGATCCAGAGGCGGCAGAAACAGAAGACAATGTCACAGTTCATATTGAGCAAGTACCAGAAAATCCGTCGATTGAGGTCTTGCACCCATCCAATGGCGAACAGGCATTAGAAGGTTCTCCATACGTTTTTATGGCTGCAGTTAGTGATCGACAAGATCTGGCTGAAGATCTAATAGTGGAGCTTTCAGCAAGTCCTGGTGGATTCTTGTGCTATATGCAGATTGATGGGGCTGGGAATGCACAATGTCTGTATGCATTGAACGCAGGAACCTATGTTCTAAACTTTACTGTCACAGATTCCGATTCCAACCAATCATTTGCGTCTGCCCAGCTATCTGTTGTTGGACCTGATGATTTTGATTTTGATGGAGATGGTTTTTCGGTGAATGGCGGGGACTGCAATGACTCCAATGATACGATTTATCCTGGTGCTCCAGAGATTTGCGATGGTCTTGATAACGATTGTAACTACAATACGGGGATCGATGTCGCCGGCGAATGCTACGATGATGATGGGGATGGATATTGTGAATCTCCCCCATGTGTAAATGCTTCATCTACAATTCCAGATTGCGATGATACAACCACGACGATTTCTCCAGCTGCGCCTGAGGTTCTCAATGGAATCGATGATGATTGTGATGGCCTCATTGATGAGGGGACTCCATCATACGATGATGATGGAGATGGTTTTTGTGAATCTCCTCCGTGTATCAATACAAATTCAACACAGCCAGATTGTGATGACAACAATTACACCATCAATCCTTCTGCGACCGAGGTTTGTAATGATGGTGTAGACAATAACTGTAATAATCAAACCAATGAAGAAGATGCGCTGGGTTGTACCAATTTCTACTATGATGAAGATGGAGATGGATTTGGCGTTGGTGTCACCACGGTCTGTTATTGTGAGGATGGTTTATACCCATTTACCGGAACAACAAACACTGACTGTTTTGATATGAACGATTTGGCGTATCCGGGGCAAAGTCAATATTTCTCTTTTAATCGTGGAGACGGCTCCTTTGATTACAACTGCAATAATGCTGCAGAAAAGAAGTATACTGGTGTTTCAGGAGGCTGTGCATGGGTGTTTCAGCCATTTGCATGTGAAGGGAATGGTTTGGGATGGCAAAATAGTGAGCCTGCTTGTGGTTCCTCGGGTCTTTGGATTGACGATTGTAGTGCAGACATCAATTACTTCTTGCTTGCTGTTTGTGCAGGAGCTTCGTACTTGATGGGAGATGCATCGTTGTTACTGACTTGTCTCCAAAATCAAGGAGCTTCTTGTGCTCCTGAATATTCCAATTCGATATCAACACAAGAGTGCCGATAACAATCCATATATAGGTTTAGAGGTATATGATGTCTTTTGGGAAAAGCATTGCTTTTGCGATGCCGTTTGTTTTGGGTCTCTGTATAGGTTGTGGAAAGAAATCACAGGAAATTCAAAAAATCACAAGGGAAGATATTCCTATTTTACCTTCTCCTATCGCCGATACATATGTGGTTGGAGAAGCCAAGCCCAAAGACTGGTTGGTGGCTCAGCAGGTTGAAGATCTTCCATGGGATGAGTCTCTTTCTGGAGCAGCCGCCAAAATGGGACTGGACTTTATCGAAAACCCAACACTTGCTGCTGCACGTTGGGCTGCTACACAAGCAGGGTATCCATATGCTGTAGAAAAGATTATTGTTGGTCGCGTTGCAGCAAGTGAGATTCCTACAGGCTTGAACGATGCAGTATCTTCTCAGATTCCACGTCGAGGTCATGTGGGTCTTGCTCGGGTCCGTAGAGGAAGTGATGATGTATGGGTTGCGCTTATCGGTTCTGGAGGGACAAGTCTTCCAGCGATCAAGCGGTCCTATATACTCAATGAAGAGCTCCGTCATGAGTTTCGCGGTATGTCATGGTCGTTACTCAGTCCCTCAGGTAAGGTGTATTCGGGACAACAGAATCTAGATCTCCCGTTATCGGAAAAAGGAGAGTGGTGGTTTGAAATTTCCAACAGAGGTATTGTTGTTGCTTCGGTTCCGCTCTATGTTGATATTGTTGATCCACCCACTAATTTCTTTTCCGATTTTGCACGCTATCATGAATCCCCAGAAGATGTAGAAGAACGAGTGTTACGTGAAGTGAATCATCTTCGAAATCAAGAGGGGCTTGACAGTGTTCGTGCAGATGGAGCATTACGCACATTGGGGATTGCCCCTTTGGAAGATCAGAGCAAAAGAGATCTTGAGCAGGCGTTATCTTCTATGACTGCACTTGGATATCCTGAAGAATTATCGTATCAAGGGGTATGTGTGCATGAAAGTGTAGGAACGTGTTTGGATGAGCTGACATGGGATATCAATGCACGTCGATTATTTTTGCATCCAGATGTAAATTTGATGGGTGTTTATAGTGAAGTACGGACAGATCAAATTACAATTGTTGTGACCCTATCACACATGTAGTTGTATGCTCTTATTGTTGCTGTCTTGCTTCTCGCCAAAGCTCTCTCCCAAACCGATCGTTCCTCAGGTTCGATATCGTCCAGAACCTTCTCAAAAAAATCCTATTCTTGAAATTTTGCCTGATGCTACATGGGATAAAGGATTGGAAAAAGCGGCGGATGAATTGCTTCTCCAATTGAGAAGTCCACAAGCCCGTATTCCACATCAGGCCATTCGAATTGCACTTGCGCGGGCTGGTTTTCCTGCACAAGCTCGTTTTGCAAAGATCCTAAATGATGGGTCTTTCCCCAAAGAACTAGTTCGAGAATTGCTTCAAGATGTCGGTACAGAAAAGGTCGATCTTGCATTGCGTAGCTGTTCGTATGGAGATGGTACCACTCTTTGGCTTCTCGCTTGGGCTCCTCATCTCATAGAAATTGATCCCATGCCACAAACTGTTCCTCTTGATGGCTCGTTCTCAATTCGAATGGAGGCCAGAAAAGATCAAGAAGCGATGTTATTTATCGCGCCGCCCGATGGAATGGTAGATAAGAGTCCCTTGCTCTCTTCTGCTTCACGTGGAGTTCCACGTATGCATATTCCAGGCGAGTATCGATATGAGGTAATTGTACAAAGTCCACAAGGTCCACAGGTTGCTGCTTTATTCAGTGTTTTTGCTGATATAGACATTGAGGCAATTCCAAGCATATCTGATAAGAAGGTGGAGGTGGCCAATCCAATGGAAGCGGAAGTGTGGTTATACGATCAAGTGAACCGAATCCGCTATGAGCGTGGGCTCAGACCATTGGCACGTTTTGAACCATTTGCTGAACTGGCCCGCGAGCATTCTGCTTGGATGGCGAACTCTGGGATTGTTGCGCACAGTATACCCGGAGTAACAAAAGGAGTGCAGTATCATGCGCAGCGCTTGTTTCATCCCTATGCAGAGCATTATGAAAGTGTGGCAGCAGCACAAAGTGCGCAGGAGGCCTTGGATATTGTGATTTCTTCGCCGGCTCATATACAAACACTGCTTTGTGAAGATTGTACGCATATTGCGATAGGGGCGACAATTGAACCGGTGTTAAATCGAATTCCACGCCTTTTTGTGACTTGGGAGATGATTCGCTTTCCACAAGGGATGTCTTTGCGAAAAGATCGGTTTAAAAGAGAGAGATAGAGCATGGAATTGCAATGTAAACCTAGATTAGATTGTCTTTGATAGTCTTCATTGGGTCTTTTCGAAGTGCATGCACACATGGAATGACCGATCCCAGAAGTCCCGATATTAGAATGAGGGTGATAACCATAACGGCGCCTTGCAGTGATGTGCGAGGATAAATTTGTTCGGCCATGGGAAGTGTATAGGATGCCTGAGATAGGCTTTCTCCAAGAGGGAATCCATGTGTAAGGATGGTTTTTAGCATGATTTGGGCTGTGAGCAATCCTGCTGTCATTCCGAGGAATACCAATAAAAAGTTTGTGAACACATAGCTGAATGCGATGTTGGTTTTGGATGCGCCCATCGATCGCAAAATACCCAATTCGTGTTGTACGCGGCGGACGTTGATCAAAGAGAGGTTGAATATGGTGAGTGTGGAACAGGCGAGAATAAACAGCAGAAGACCGAGATTGATTGTATCTGTGATGGAACGTATAGAGGCGTATGGTTCTTTCTCTTGCCATGTATGAACGTGAAGAGAATAATCGTTCTCCGTGCTCCATTTTTCGGCAATAGGCTCAATCGTTGTGATGTTATCATCGGTGATGAACTCTGTGGCCCCTTCAATATCGGTCATCCATTGTGCATCATTGATGGAGATATATGCAACCTGATCAAAAAATGTGTTCTGCGTTTTGATGATACCAGAAACGGTATATCTTTGTGCTGAAGGACTCATATCTTGGGTTTGGGTGTTTATGATAAGGCTGTCTTGCACGGATACGCTTAGCTTTTTGGCTATGGATGCACCTAGGAGGACGTCCCTGTCTTGTTGAGGCAGTGAGCCCTTCAGTGTGCCCAGCGATATGATGCGCTGTTTTACATATGAGATAGGAAGACCAAGCACAGGACGATTTTCTATTTTTGATGATTCCAACTGCCCCAAAAACGTGATTTTGGGTGTGAGTGTGGGGTACTCGAGAAGAGGAGTGATGTTAGAAGCAATGGGGTATAGTTCCTCTCTTTTTCGGAAGTCTTGTGCGATAATACGCGTTTTTCCATATAGAATTTGTGTGCTTTGTGACAAAGAAGTATGGATACCATCGATCCATGAAACACCGATATGCATCAGTGCAGAGCAAAAAAATGCGGTTAGAATAATGGGAATGGATTGTCTTGGAGATCGAGCAGTGGAAAAGAACAAAAGACGGTTCATATTTGTTTTCCAAAAAGCTCGATTGGCTGAATACTGCTAGAACGCCACACAAAGAATAGGGGAGGAAGGATGGATAAGAAGATAGTGCCCATGATGGATAAAAGTATCCACTTTATAGAGAAGTGTGTATACAGCAATAAAGAGACAGAGATAGAACCAAGAGCTTGTGATTGACTGGAAAGATCGATTCCATTTTCGGAAAGGTAATAATTGATACCTCCGCTCAAGAATGCCCCCATCACGACAAAAAGAGTAGAGAGAATGAGTTGCTCTGTGATGATCATGGTTGTAATAGAGTGTTTGTTCATTCCCAATGAGCGTAGGAGAGCGAGTTCTTTGTTTCGCTCATCCATGTTGACGAGTGTGGTGCTAATAAGACCAATAATAGCCATGGCAAGGATGATTATGTATAGTGATGTAAGGACTCTTTTTCGAACCTTGTTGATGGAGAGCATCGATTCTGCTTTGTCATATGCACTTGATAAGAGCCATCCATTGGGGGTTGAGGTTGGGGGTTCTCCTTTGAATAGGATTTGATTTCGGAGCGTTTGTGTGTTTAGAAGCTTGGAAAGAGTTTCATTGGGAAGCCAGATAGAGCGAGAATCAAGAGCGGGATTGTTTGTTCGGACTACGCCAGAAATTGTATAGGACTGTGCATATAATCCCAATGCAGGATCTTCGATGGCAATGGTTGGTTTCTCCTGATTGGATAGCATAGAGTGAAGCTGATATCCTGTAGCGATATCGTGTTCTTGTTGTGGCCAGCTTCCAGAAGTAAGCCAATCTTGTGTGGAGAAGATTTTTTCTCGTCTCTTTGTGTTGTATCCCACCAGTACAACAGGAATTTGGATGTCATCTTCAATAATGGTCGCCTTGACGACCAATCGATCTGTCCATTGAAAAGACTGAGAGAGGGTAGGGAGTGCAAGAGGTTTGGAGTCTTTGGTTTCAAGAATGAAATCTCCTGTGGCCGATTTTGTATATCCGCGCAAAATGCTCGTATCGATTCCCATAACCAAACCATGTCCAAGAATGGCAAGCGATACACAGAGAAGAAGAACCAATCCTGTTAGTGTATTTCGAAAAGGGTTTTGCTTGATGTTGTTACGAGCAAGGAGGAGAATCACAGATCGACCTCAAGTGAACCGTCAAGTAGTGTTCCTTGATGCGTTGCACCTTGAATGAGAAGAGGATCGTGGCTTGCACATACAATGGTCATTTTTTGTTTTTGATGGAGTTTGTGAAGGAGTTTTATGATGTGAAGGCTTGTTTGCGAGTCCAAGTTGGCAGTGGGTTCATCAGCAATCAATAACGTTGGTTTTTTACAAATGGCGCGCGCAATGGCAACACGTTGTTGCTCCCCTCCAGAGAGTTCCTTTGGATATCGATTGATTTTATCACTGAGCTGTACAGCCTCTAATGCTTCTTGAATGAGTTCTGTTTCATTGTGTAGGGTTTTATTGTGCGTGATCCGCAAAGATAAGGCTATGTTTTCATATACGCGCAATCGCTCCATAAGATGAAAGCGCTGGAAAATAAATCCGATATGCTGTGCGCGTAGTTGATCTCGAATGGGCGAATCGGTGTTGGGAACCATCGTGTCGTTGATACGAATACTTCCAGTAGAGGGAAGATCCAAAAGACCAAGAAGCTGAAGTAACGTTGATTTTCCGGATCCAGATGGGCCAGCCAAGCACAAAAAGATATTGTTGGGTATGGTTAAGCTGAGCGGTCTTAGTGCGTGAACAGCCAAGGAGCCAGAGCCATAGGTTTTACTTATATTTTGGGTGACAATGGACATAGGGGATGATTTTAGAGAATAAGTGCACAGATTTATTATCATAACATTCTCCATAGAAAGAAAAAACTAGACAAAAGAAACCAAAAAGTTTTATAGTTTATTTATGTCTTTACATGTCAATACTTTATTTTTGTTTTTTCTTAATGCTTCTGCACAAGAGAGTCATTTTAGAGAAGCTTCTCGAACCAAAAGGGTCTATGCACGTCCAGGTTCAAAGGCTCTCAAGGGAATGATTCCCTCTCATCGTTCTTTTGTTGTGACAGAGGTTCTTGATGGTACGTCTTCTTGCCCACAAGGATGGGGGCGAGTGCATGAAGGAGGTGTTGTATGCTTATCAAACACAAAAAAGACAAAAGAAGCTCCTTCTGATAAGGAGATGTTGTCTTTTGTACCTCCGGATCCTCTTGAATACGATTATGACTTCAGCAATCCTCCCGAGATATCATTTGATATGTATACAGAACCATTTCTTCCTCATGTCAATGCTCGGATTTCTGTTGGAAAACGTGGTCGTCTTTGGGAGAGTGTCGAAGCTTATGAGAGAGGTGATAGACCGAATTGGCGTCTCAAAGAGCAAAGAGAATATCGATTTGTAGATGTTATTGAAACAGATCGTGGAATCGTATTGGAACGTCCGAATGGAAAGGTGACGCCTATCTCTGAGTGGTATATGTATCCGGTTAGCCAATTCTTTGGTCGAGACCTAGACGTAGAGCCCATTCCCAAAGGGGAGCAAGCTGCTTGGATTATTGAAAAAGATGATGCTCCTATTTTTGTATCTGCTACCAATGCTGAAGCCCCAGTCTATTTTGCACAGTTTCAAGAAGCATTCAATGTATATGAAACCGACAAGCCCAACTGGTACGGAATCCCTGATTTATTTGGCACAGGCCAAGATGGATACATTCAAAGAAAGCATATACGTTTGTGGAAGCCAGCAGAAATCCCTGTTGAGGTTGATGATAATGTTTGGATTGATGTTCATCTTCCAGAACAGACTTTGGCATTGTACCAAGGAGAACGCCCTCTTTTTGTAACATTGATATCCTCTGCGAAACCTGGTTTTGTTACACCAACAGGTGTTTTTTCTTTATATTCCAAAGCTACATCGTGGGATTTGGGTTCTTTGCCCAATGCACAAGAGGCGTATTTTATGGAGCATGTCCCATGGGTTATGCACTTTTTTCCTCGATATGCGCTTCATTCTGCATTTTGGCATGCCGATTTTGGTCTACCTTCATCCCATGGCTGTATAAATATGTCTCCGCGCGACATTGCTTATATCTTTGAAAAGACGCAACCCATTCTACCAAAAGGTTGGTGGGTCGTACGTCATGATGATGATGATTTGGGAAGTGTCATTCGAATTAGAAGTGGAAGCACAAAACTTCCAGATAAACGCCTAAAAAAGTAGTGTTCGATTAGTTTCCTGTGAAATTAGCCGCTCTCTTTTCCATAAAGGCAGCCATTCCTTCTTTTTGATCTTCACTTGCAAAGCATAGTCCAAAGAGAGAGGCCTCCATTGCGAGTCCAGCATCTAGATCCAAACGGTCAGTACCATCGACAGCTTGCTTGACGTAGCGAAT
>NYTD01000131.1 GCA_002683315.1 Deltaproteobacteria bacterium
ACTGGATCCTAATTCAAGCGAAGCCAAGGAAGCCACAAAACTGATCAAAAACTTAGAATTAAATGCTCGATAGCCCTTACGCAAGAAGTGTGAATTTATTCAATCAAATCAAGTACTTGTGCAGTCCACGAAGCAATAAATATTTTTTAGTGAAAGATATTTCACTTATCAAGTCCTCGTTGTCCAAGATTAATTTCAAGATAATACACCAAAGTCTTTGAAGCTTTTTCAAGTTGACAGTACAGTGTAGCCAATTGTATTTAGCCCATCCACCGATGTTTCAGGAGTACTACTCGACATGTGTAAACCCCTTTCGATTATTATGATCATGGCTTTGATCTTTCAAACCGGTTGTTACAATACCTATTCTGTAAGTATGGATGAGTTTAAAAAAATCCAAGAAGCTGATGGCGCATCGTTTAAAACAGTTACAACTGAAGATGGTGTAGAAATTACAGTGACTGAAAACTCTCGAGTTGGAGTAACGGATATAAATGGTAAGTACTATTCTGTATCTCCATTTAACTTTACCCTAAATAATATGCAACTTGTGGCACCTGATGATGACATCTTAATGCCAACCAAGGCTATCGAGCAAACCAATATTAAACTAGTTAACCCCACTGATACAGCTATGCTCATCGGGGGAGTCGCCCTAGTGGTGATTGGAGCTGCCATAGGCGTTATCGTCTCCACTCCCGATTGTGAAGGTCAATTCTGCCAACAGTAGCATACTCAAAGTACTGAGTCGAACCTGGTATATGTGTTAAGTACGATACTTGACTCTAATTTACTCTTTAGGAAAAAGTCTTAAACGAGTCATGCATCAGACACTCTGCAGTGTGACATTTGCTTCCTAATCTTAAGTCATCTTTACTAACATAATGGTTTTCCCCATCATGATTGACCAAGTGCATTTCTTTCATTTGAATGTACTTTTCGCTAAAGAGCAGATATTTTGCTACCGACTTCTTAATTTGAGAGAATAGCTATTGATCAATATGGCTAAGTAGATAATGTAAAAAGTGCACTTCAAAGCCGATAGATAGTTGGCTCATTCAGTAGGAGAGAAAATGCTTTATAGTGATCAGTTCTTTAGAGAAAAGCTCATAGACCTAAACCGTGATCCCTGCCAGACTGAGGCAAAAGTATGGGTTGGGGTTGCTTTAGCTGCTGAATCAGATCCCAGAGGGATTAAGATCTTAAAAGAAGCTTTTGATCAATGTCTGCTACTCGGTGAACCGATCTATTCACTTTGGTCAGCAATGGCGATCAAAAAATACGCTCCTCTAGAAAATATTCAACCCCTACTCACTCGCTTTGCGATGGATCAAGCCGATCGTGAACAAAACTTTGAAGATGTGAGTATTTCAGCTAAAAAAGATGAAGACTTAGAATCAGTAAGTGAATTGATGACTTCATTAGAGGGTGATGAACTCAAAAGTCAAGCCGCCGCTTTGGCATTTGACTGGAGTGCATATGATGTATCTGCACCCAAAAATAGAATTGCTCCCCTTTTAAGCGCTTTTAATGAAAGTATACTTAATCAGTTACTCAACGTATTAGAACTTAAGAATATGCAGGCGGGTGATTTAATTATTGAAGAGGGAGAAGAAAGTGGAGGCGTTTTTTGGATTTGTTCGGGTACTGTTGATATTTCTCGACGTAATCAAGATAAAGAAACAATTCATCTAGCGACATTAGGTTCAGGTGCACTAGTAGGAGAAATGGGCCTCATCACTCGCTCTCCCCGAGTAGCGACAGTCACAGCAACTGAATCGGTACAAGTATTGGTACTCCCCGCCAAAGCATATGCAATGATGGATGAATCTCGTGAAGTTGTGCATAATGCTTTATCACACTTAGTTGGCAGGCGTATGCTTCAAAACATCACTAAGTTTTCGCCTGTGTTCAAAGCGATTCCACCAGAGGGTCATCCTGAATTATTATCGCAATTTAAAGCAAAAGTGGTACCTGCCGGAGAAGTCTTGCTAAGACAAGGTAGACCGGGAAGAGGGCTATTCCTAATTTTAGATGGTCTAGTTGAGGTAAGCTCTCTAGGTAGTATTAACCCCAAGTGGCTTCGAGAGGGTGATATATTTGGAGAAATATCACTGGTCTATGATTCTCCAGTGAGTGCCACCTGCACCACAGCGCGTCGAAGCTTACTTTATACACTTAAGCCGGATAAGTTTAAAAAATTAGTCTCTCGCTACCCCGAAATTCAACATACCCTGGCCGAACTGAGTCTATTCCGTAATTTAGATGGACTCTACACTATGACTTAATTGCTGCATCGTGCGTATGAAATCCCAAGATTCTTTAGATCAATCGTCCCTATCATTGTATTTGGACTCTCGGTCAGGTTTGCCGAAAGGAGAGGCGAGCGGCAAGGTTATGCTCTTCGGTGAATATGCTGTTTTAGAGGGCGCCTCTGCCATACTCACAGCCACACCTCATCGCGCAAAAGCTCATTATTTACCCCTTGATTACCTAAATCACATTGAGAGGATTGATGCAGAGTTAGGTGCATTACTTGAACAAAGCGATCTCCATCAAGATCAACTAAAATATGTGATCATTGCTTTCCAGTGGGGCAGAGCCCTTATGCTTGAGAATAAGCTCGGGGACCTTAAGCACTTTGGCCAAGACTTTGAATTGGTAAAGCTTTGCTTAAAAGAAGCTTCGGCACCAAATGGTATTTATTTCATTGACACCCAATCCTTTGGATTAAGTATAGATGGAAAATGGCAAAAAATGGGGATTGGCAGTAGCGGAGCTTCTAGCTCTGCTTTATGTAATTTGTTGGCTCAATTACCCGAGGTCACCCTCCAAGAAGACTTAAGTAACCCATATAATCGTTTTTTGTTCGCTCAACAGCAGCACCGAGCCGTCCAAGGAGGATTGGGGAGTGGAGCAGATGTTGCCTGTAGTACTTTTGGTGGTCTTATTGAGTTCAAACTCAATAATAACTCTAATCCTACAGTCCAAAGGTTACCCTCTCCCTTGCCTAGAACATGGGGATTATGGAAAGGAGGGAGTTTTTCCACGAGCCATTCGCTCTCTCAACTCAAACAATGGCAAATCCAAAACCTAACTCAATACCAAATGCACATAGCTAACTTAACGCAAGCATCACAACGCGCATTAGATTTATTTGAAGTAGCAGACAGCAACTCCATCAAACAAGATGATTGGTGTGGAGTGATTGATTATGCAGCCGAAGCTATGCGTAATTTCTCAAGAACAGTCTCTTTACCATTATGGACAGACACTCACTCTAAATGGTCAAAGCTTGTGCAAAAAAACGGGGGTGTGATCAAATCTACCGGAGCAGGTGGAGATGACCTTACTTTATTTGCAGCTCAAAGTCTGAGTGATGAAATAAGATGCCTAAAGCTTCTTGAGCGTGAATGCACCTTGCAAGGTGAACCATTTCACATTTTCCCTCTATCTTCACTCATCCTTGATGAAGAAGTCTTAGCCATCCAAAAACCATAAATGCTACCCAGTGTGGTGCCAATTAAGTGACTACTTAGGTCAATGCGATCCTCAAGCGAAATCAAGGCCAATAACCAAGGGAGGATAAAGAGAGTAACACTCCGAAGCAAATGTCCTTTTTTCGTTGATCGCTCCTGTTTAAAAATACTCTGAGAGGCTAATAAAGTACACACTCTACTTAAGTACATCATGACAACACCAGATAAACCAAGAGACCAAGCTTCTATACCGATGATAACTCGTGTAGACGAAACAATCCCTCCCCAAAGAATGAGATATACTGGACTGAGCCAATCATGAGCACTTTTGAAGTAATGCGATAAGGTGAAAGGCAGTATAGTGAAGTCTTTATGATTTGCCTGCCATAGTTTCAAAAATACGGCGACCATGAGTATGACTAAATTACTCAGCAAATGATTAAGACCGATATGCAAAATTGGAGCGGTAAATACTCTCCAAACTTGTGCTGAATCCATTTGAGAGCTCGGTAACAAGGCCCCCCAATAGCTAGCCCACTCAAGGTCTTGAGAAAATTTAGACCAATTTGCTAATGCATACAAGCTGTAAAATATAGGCAAAATTGCTGAATAAATGGTAAGTAACAGCGTCATGCCAATCAGTGAAAAACTCACTCTAATCATTTCTCATGCCTTGCCAAAAAAGGGAACAGTGATTAGAATAGATGAAGATAAACTAACCTTGATTATAAATCACTCATTTAAAGCAATATGTATAAATCTATAAGGAGAACAGTGATGATCAGTTTGACAGAAAATGCTGCAAAGAAAGTTCAAGTCATGCTCGAGGGACGTGAGCAGAGCACTATCGGCCTTAGAGTAGGCGTACGAGGCGGTGGCTGTAGTGGTTTTTCTTATTTTTTAGAATTTGCTGACACTAAGTCAGATAGTGACCGTGAGCTAGATTCACACGGGGTTAAACTTCTAGTCGATCGCAAAAGCTTTCTTTACCTAATGGGTACAGAAGTTGATTATGTTGATCGTCTGAGTGAATCAGGATTTAAGTTTAACAATCCCAATGCCAAGCGAACTTGTGGTTGTGGTGAGTCTTTCAGTGTTTAGAATGCTTAAGGTCAATGAGGACACTGTATAACAAGTTTAGTAAAAGTGGTCATGCTGCCTAAGCCATGAATTAAATGCTTTTAAAAACATATAGTTAAAGTTAAGCGAGGTATCTGTTCAGAATGAGTGAGTCACAAGAGGAAACAGAAAGTATTGGGGCTACTCCGGAAACTGTATCCATGCAAGTTACTGAACAGATAAAAGGACACAGTGAACAGCAGGTCCTAGAGTCTATTAACAAAGCAATCGATGATCAAGACTCTGATCAAAGTAAAGAGCAGAATGACAAAGAAAGAGAAGATCAAACCTCTGTACAAAAGCCATTGGATATTTCATTCACCTGTCCAGTTTGCAAAGAAGCGAGGCTAAGTTTAATCCAATGTATGCATTGTGGAGACCGAATTTTAGAAAGCGATCACTTAAATCCTTACCAGCGCTTGCTTCTTCAGCCCAAACCTTTGTACAAGGATACAGCTGTACAGGCTGCAAAAGAACAACTCCTCGTCATGTTTCATCCGTTGAAAGCATCACGATTAAATGCACATTGGTCATTGAAACAGCGAGCGCTTATTTGTCATGATGCAAGAACTTTGCAAAGGATCTCAGGGTCGCTGACTACCTACGCTAATTACTTGAGGGTACTTAGAGTACACCATGGCTCCGAACTCCAAACCGCACAAGATTTCAACTACAATCAAGAGTTGCCGCAAATTACTCCTCGAAACCTCTGGGCTCTGAGTGGAAATATAAATTCCACTCAACAACCATTTAATACGCAACTCTATCTCTTGAAATCAGCATTTGATGAGCTTCAAGAGTATGATTCGTACCAAGAACGAGAACGCTTATTTAATCAAGGAATGAGATCTATCTTAAACAGAGCAAGAAAGCTTGCCAATCAACTCTATCGATATAACTTTCAGAAACCTAATTTAGACCTTGATCAACTTATGCCTGAATTATATGCCCTCCAAGAGTTTGAATCTTGGCTAGAAAAACAGCGCTTGCACCAAGCCTTGAAAGTAAAGCATGATATCGCTCTCTAAGCCCAGCAACTCAGCTCGTAAACAGCATCTCTGGAAGACCATTGATCTTGGCCATCATTCATTAAGATGGGCTGAAAAATTATATCCGCAAAATAACAGAAATCCAGATCATTCATTGCAAAATAGTGGAGGAAATACTGATCATCAGCCCAAGATCAATACTGCTCTTAGCCTAGAACGTCTATCTTGGTGTGAGCTTGAGTTGCTCAAGTCAGCTTCTCGCTTGGGACAATCACATTTAGGCCGAAAACTTCATTTTTCAGAATGGGAAGCAGTAGATCAACTTGCCTCCTCACCTTTCCTAGGCACGCTACATCGGATCAATAAAAGTGACCGTGGTTTTTGGATGCAAACACCACAAGGTGAAAGTACGCCAAGTACTCTTTTTTCAAATTGGCTTAACGAAAGCCTAACTCCTGAAAAAACATTAGGAGAGGCTCAACCTCAAACTAATCATAGTTTGCTTTGGTTAAGCTCGTCTAGCTACTTACCTCATTTATCATCACTCATTTATCGTTGTTTTTCAGAGCTCCCTTATACTCATGGCGCCTACTTAAATCATGCTGTTGCACTCTTAATTGGTCTCTCTGATCCTTATAAAGCGAGGCTACAGAGTGGAGTTTGGGGTGTACTTGATGTGGGTAACAGTCAAGCTTCTTGGCAACTTATAGAAGTTGAGCAATCGCATGTACCACTTCATCTGAATTATAAAGTTCTTCAAAGTTATGGTCGTAGCTTTGTAGGAGAAAGAGCCTTGAGGCGTAGTTTAATCAATGATCACCTCTTACGAGGAGCATATACATGGAGCGAGTTTAATTCTCAACTGCGACAAGAATGGCTAGATTACGTTTCTTTGCAAGCTGACTGTTTAATCAAACAGGCTTGGCCAAAAGCATATCTCAGTTCAATTGAACAACAGCATATACAGTCTTCGGTAAAGATTGGCCAAGAAGAACGACAGGTGTTTGATGGGTTTCAGCAGGCTTGTTTTGAGGCGATCATGTCTTGGATTAAGTACAGTTTAAAACAAACCAATATGGGACCTGAAGCTTTAAGAGGTATATATGTGACCGGCAAGCAGTCGCTAGCTCTAATGCCGTTGCTACGAAAAGCAATGCGTGTCGTTAACGTGAAAGTTGCCCCCCTTGGAATTGAACATATCGGAGCACATAGATACATTGATCGAGTCCTTTACCAAGAAGATCAAGGCTACCATATTGAAGACGTTAGTCCGTATGCCCTCATTCTCCGAGATGATTATGAGGGACTGACCAAAGAGGTTTTCAGTGAACAAACCAGTGTCCCATGTATTTATGAAGTTGACTTGGGCGAAAGTCAGGGAGAACTGAGTTTATGGCTATCAAATTATGGGGAGCTAGAACAAAAGATTGCTTACCTTTCAAGATGTACACAAAAATCAAGGTTGCAAATCGTTTATGAAACGCCCCAACAGTTCGATTTAAATTGGCTTCAGTCCGATGATACATCAGATATACAGCCTCAATGGGTAAAGGTTTAACCTTAGGGGAGAATATCTTGCGATATCCTATTTTGAGTAATAGTCAACTTAAGCTCATTAAATTTACCAGATTGAGTTTAGTCATCATTTCCTTATTGTTCGCCTGCGGTGGAATCATAAGCCCCCCAAAAAACTTTGTTGCTCAAGCTAGTCGTTACCACCAAGCTCTAAACCAAAGATATAAACAAGTAAAAAGCTTGAGTGGCGAACTATCCGTAGAGCTATGGGACAAGGGTAAGCGTGTTGTAGTCAGGCAGCTTTTTGCGAGCCAAGCACCTTTGAGATTACGCTTAGATACGCTCACGCCTTTTGAACAGCCTATTGCAACTGTCATTTATAATGATCAGCTCTTGGCTTTGCATGACCATGAAGCTCAGCGTTTTATAATGGGTGAAGCAAATCGCTCAAACTTTGAGCGTCTCACTCGACTTCGACTCCAGCCCTCAGAGATGAGTGATCTACTTTCGGGTCAATTACCTAGAATTACATCGAGTGGAGGCCAAGTACATTGGGATAGTCATAAAGGGCGATCAGTCCTTACTCTGCATAAGAATCAAAGAAAACAAATCGTCACTTTTGATGAGAGCAATCTAAGTCCTAGAATGACCGAGCTCTACGAGGACGAAAAACTATTGGTCCGAGTTCGTCTAGCCGACTATACTAAACAAGATCCGAAACTACCTCGTAGACTCAAAATCGAAATCCCTCACCGTTCGATCGTGCTAAACATTACTTTAATTGACTTTACCATCAACCCAAACCTTCCTCAAATAGCTTTCGAGATTCAGCCGCCTACTGGCTTATCCATTGAGTCTTTTTAAACTACTTATCTCTCTACGTAAATCATTCAGCTTAACCTCATCTACCTCTTGCTCATAGAGAGAAAAGCAAGTTATTCAAGCGAAGGGAAATTATATGCAAGCCGAATTTAACGAAGCTCAAGTTGCTTTTGCTGAACTTATCTTGGAATGTCAACTCATCGAATTAGATGTTCTTCAAGCATGGATTGACCACTTAGATGTGGCACCTAGTGATATGGGAGAGGCCTTAATTCAAGCTGGCCTACTCAAAGAGTATGAACTGATTAATGGCTTAAGTAGGTCTTTAGGTCTTAGTTTAGCGAGTGAAATCGAGCTAGAAATGTATGCCGTTCCTCACCCACTCATCCCCCGTGAATTGTGTATTGAGCTTCTATTTATTCCTCTAAGTGATCAAAGCAAGAGCCCTTTCCCAATCGCAATCAGTAACCCTCTTGATGAGGTAGGACTCAATTATATCAGTGAGGTCTTAGGTGGCCTAGAACTCAAAGTAAGCTTGTCTGCCCCCGCTCACCTTCGACATGAAATTGACGCTTGTTATGGCAACGAAGAAGAATGGAAAGCCTATCAAGCCCAACAGATGAATGAGCAAGTCCATGATGGATCTTTAGCAGATGCTAACTCCGACGCATTTATAGAGCCTGCTGAGCAAAATATTGATCAATTAGGTCATCAGCTGAGCAATGGTATGAATCGGCCAAGTAGTTTGCCTGATTGGTCAAGTTTAGCTAACGGAGATCAGGGTATTGAAGCTTTTAAATATATATTAGAGCAAGGATGATCACTAAGAACTTATCATGGAATAAGTTTCATAGTTATTTCTGTTGTATAGAGATAAGATAACGAAGACAATTTGATACTAAGCAGTTCCGCAAGTCCCTGAGTAATAAACTAAAAAAGGCTTATAAATGAGGCTCAAAAGTATCGCTTATTTTAAAGCACGTAGTTTACGCTATCAGCTCCTCACACTCTTTGGCTATTCAGCAATCTTGGTAGCTTTGATCTATATTATGATGCCCGTCACTCATTGGCTCAATGACGAGATACTCCCCAAGCTTCCTGTGGGTCGCAAGTTTAGGGCATCTGTTTTAATCGAATTACCATCCGAGCCATTACCCCAATCCGTACTTGATCTTCCACAACAAGTCTTTGCTTATCAGAGCCAACCTAAGTTAGAACTTATAGGGGTAGGCAAAAAAGTGCACTTAGAGACCTCACCACCAACGATAGAAATTGGACTTTTTCCGCGTTATCGTGAGCGAGTATTGAAAGTTGATAGTAAAGCAGAGTTCTATTTTGACGCGCCCTCGCTCGCTCTATTAATCCAAAAACTACGTTTTGGTGAAAAAGGGAAAAAACTAAGAACTTTAATCAGAAAGGCTCAACAAGACTTTCAAAATAGTATGCGTAGAATATGGCCTTTATTTAAGCTTACTTTTGCGAAATATTTAAATGAAACAGAATTAAACAAGTTACTCCACGATGAATTTATAATGACCTCACTACAGAGTGCTTTGCTGAGTGAAATAAACCAACGAGTAACACTTACTGAATTAAAAAAAAACCTGTCAAATCTCCCCGAGTTGGAGCAGTTCTTAAGTATTGCAACCGGTGAACTGAGTAGCTCTAAGCTCAGCCAAAAAGCGCTTTTAGGTTTATTCCGTGGGGGGAAAAAAGCGTATAAGGATACTACTAAAGAAATGAAAACCTTATGGTCTGATGATCGATTGTTTAACGATAGTTTTCACTGTGTACTGCAAGCTCTCAGTCAACAGGGTACTTGGAGTACACAAATATTATCTAAATTACTGAAAAAACAAAATTCTAGTTTGTGTAAGCAGGTAAAAAGATCATTAAACGAAATGGCGATGAGTGGATTAAAAGAGAGCGCTAAAGAGTTTTCAAGTCAGGCTTGGGATAATCTATATCGTGAAAAAGATTCGCTTATTGAGCTAAGCCAATCTGCAGGAAAGAAGATTACTCATGAATTGAAATTCAAACCGATACTGCAGGGGTTTTGGTATCATTTAAATAGCCATATAGAACTTCAAGACTATGTAATCCAAAACTACGGACGAGATAGTTGGTCCAGAT
>NYTD01000132.1 GCA_002683315.1 Deltaproteobacteria bacterium
AAGTCAGAACAGTGTTCGAAATTACAAGTGACAAGTGTATCTGCATTGATTGCAGAAGCAATTCATGCCATCCATAACAATGCATCAGTAAGTAGACTATTTTATTAATACGTCGTAATACACGAGACGGGTTACAATAACTCCATTGTGAATGGGTTTTCTCCTGTCTATGTGTGAGATTTGCAATGAAGGTACCTTCAAGAACAACCAAAATAGATCCTAAATATATATTGATATTCTTAATATTTATTTCTGGACTTCCCATCTACATATTATGGCCTCCTGTAGGTGAAAATAAATGTACGCAAGATGTTATTCCATTTTGGAATGGAGAATACCCAGAGCCTGTTGTTGTTATCAAGGATAAGACGACACAGAATGCATATGTAGATCTATGTTTAGATCAAGTGGCAGTTTGTACGATACGTCCTGGTCTTATTCATCCTTGGTCAAAACTAGACATAAAGTATGCGAGTAAACCACAACCACTTCTCTATCGATCTCTCATTTCTTTTTCTTCTGATTTGATTGATTATTCTGTTGGTACAGAGTTGATGTATGAAGGAGAAACACCTGATGGAATGTGCTCGTTTCGTGTAGGGGCAGATAGATGGTACACGTCGTGTCAGTTTCTAGAAGATATATCGTATGTATCGGGAAATCAAGGCGTACAAGCTCGGCAATTCTTTTTTACGTCTTGTGATGAGGGATACAAAGGATGGATTGAGGTACAAGACGCGCTATTCAATGATCTCCGTATCGATCGTGGTCTCATCAAAGGGTATGGTCTCATCGCTGCTGAGTAAAGAGGAGGATTGCTTATGGTTCTTTTTTACCACCGCAAATCTCCATTGTCGGTTGAGGTTTGCATAGTTTTCGTGTGCATCTTCCAATGATATATCAGGAAGAATAATTTCAGTTCCAGCGACAGAAACGACAATATGTGCAAGGTTGTGAATGCGCATGAATGGACTTTGGTATACATGAATGCTTTGTATTTTATTTCTATCAATAACCCAGGTTTTACGGTTTAAGTATCCCCTTCTTGATACAATACTATTGGGTGTAATGAGCCATCCTTGTCCTTTCCAGTCAAGAATAGAGAGAGGAACGGAGAGCACGCTAAGAGAGATTAGTGCAAGAGCATAGGATTGATCACGAAAGACAAACATCAATACGGCAATAGGGATAATACTTTGAAGAAAACCTCGAGCGATGCCTCTATATAGTGCCTTTGGATGAGCAGGGTGAAGGGTGTCATTCCATGGGTCGGCATCAAGCTGTGGTGTGGCTTTTTTTAGAAATGATGAAAAGTTCTCTCTTTCTACCATTGGGATGATGGCTTCCGTTTTCCGTATATGTCCATCTTCTATACCAAATGCCGCTGTTTCAATCCGCAGTGTTCCATATCCAACCAACCGACGAAGCCAAGGTTCGATGAGCATAGCGAGCTGGACTTTTTCTCGAGGAATTTCAACTTTTCTCTTTGTGATTAGTCCATCAATAGTTTGAAGGCTATATTCAGACATCGAAAGGGTAAATCGGTGGTGTTTTAGAACAGCTTTCAGGCAAGACCATAGCCAAGAGAAGCCAAAAGAAAGTAAGATAATTCCAATGGCATTTTGTAGTGAGATATTGGAAGCGATCTCTTGTGCGGTTCGTGGATTAATTAAAGAGAGAACCTCAGAACCAATAGCCGAGAGAACAACGACGGTTCCTACTTGGTTGCTTGTTACTCCATATAATAAGAGATCAACGGTGTTGAGGGTGATGGAAGGTTCTTGTTGGGAAGGAGATTCTGGTATTTCTTTTTGTTCAATAATTTGATCACGAAGCAGCTCGGCTTCTTCGATTCGTAATGCAGAAAGGAGTCCTTCTTCAGAAGAACCAGCGGTTTCAATATGAAGTTCTGATAGATGAAACAGTTTATGCAGTGGGTTTTGTCTGAGTTCAATATTTTGGATTCGAGCAACATCAAGACGCCGTTGCTGTCGATAAAATAGACCGACTTTGATCTCTAAAAAATTACCGACGAGCCTATACCTCAGTGTTAGAAAATGTACGACAGTTCGATACACACCAAGGATGAGCAAGATAAAAAAGAAGGATGTATCAAATATATTTTGATTTTCTTCTGAGAAGAATAAAACAAGTATGATGATCCAGAGTCCACGCAATATGCGTATAAGCTGAGGGACAAGATTGATAAAGACACTTGCTGGATGAACTTTTTTCCATTCATGCGTATTATCAGACACCATCATCTCCACGACTCTGTATAATCTGCTGTTGTAGCTCCTGTGCTCTTTTGGGGCGCAGACCAGGAATCGCTCCATCGAAGGTAGAGCCGGCAGCTGTGTATATTTGAAGGGTTACGAGCCCAACAATTCGCTGTAATGGTCCTTGATGTGTATCTACATGCTGAATACGATGGAGTGGTATAGAAGACCACTTTCGGAATAATACGCCGTGCTGGACAAGGATGTCATGTTCGCGAATTTCAAATCGATAGTGAATGTGTTCAAAAGAAGGCCAAATGAGTGTGTAAAAGAAACGATGTGCTACAAAAAAAAGAGAGGCGACGAGTGCTACCCAAAAGTTGCTTATTGCAAGCGCACCAAAAAATATTCCCACAGAGAAGGGCAAAAATACAATTGCAGTGCGAAAAAGGCGTGAAATGCGCCAATAAAAGGTAACTCGACCATTGAGCTGTTCTTCTGGAACATACATAGTGATGATTCTCACGTTAAAGATGAAACATTGAGGTTAGACTAACGCATTTTTTGACGATAGGGGATGAAATGACGAAGGAGAATTCATTGTATGCACATATCTTGAACAAGCTACTCCATAATCGAGTTCCATTAGAAGAATGTACACAGATTGATGTTCCCTTATTTCTAAAAAGTGTACGGCAAGAAGGTGCTGATATTTTTGAAAAAGAAGGTTTTTTGTATTGGAACCACAAGAGTGGGTTTGGATTACATACTCTTTCTGCTCGAATCTCTGCTCCGATATACTTTATGGAAACCTGTTCTTCGACCAATGAGCGAGCTCGAGAAGCAATAAAAAAAAGCAATATTGATGAAGGGATTTTTGTGGCACGTAATCAAACGGCTGGTCGGGGACGGTTGGGAAGAGCTTGGCTTAGTGATCAAGAAAAAAGCTTGACCTGTTCACTCGTGGTAACGCCAGATGTTCCTATGGAAAAAGTAGCGTGTTGCAGTCTTGTTTGGATGGCTGAAATCGCACATCGTTTGGATCTTTTTGTAAAGTGGCCCAATGATTTGGTTAATCTTTCAGGAGAAAAGATTGCGGGATGTTTGGTTGAACTGGTGGATGATAAACCGACATTGATTTTTGGTTTGGGTGTGAATGTGTATGACGAGTATCCGATATTGGAAACCGCTTCTTCACTTGTACTAGAGAAAAAACTCCTCTCACGAACGGAGCTGCTTGAGATGATTTGTGATGTGGTGTACAAAACATCAGACTTTTCACTCGAACGCTGGAGATCGAGGGCATTGTATATGGGGCGCCGAGTTCATGTACGAGATATAGAGGGGATCATGATTGGAATCCGTGATGATGGTGCGTTGCTTATTGATGAGCATGTCATATTTACGGGTGATGTTGAACTAGTGGAGGACAGAAGATGATTTTGGTGGTGGATGTAGGAAATACCAATACTGTACTTGGAGCCATGAAAGAAGGGAAGGTTTTGCATCGTTGGCGGATTTCTACTGTGGTTCGAACGACGGATGAAATGGGGCTTTTAATGCTGCAGCTAATCGAGCGTCAAGGATTATCCGCAGATGAATTTCAGGGGGTGGCAGTATCATGTGTGGTTCCTTCTGTTTTGTATGCGATTGAAAAGGCGAGCAAACGCTATCTCAATCGCGAAGCTCTTGTCGTATCAAAGGGCATTAAAACAGGAATGCGCGTTTGTACAGACAATCCCCGTGAGGTTGGTGCGGATCGTATCGTGAATTCTGTTGCGGTATATGAGCAGTATCGTTCGGCTGCTGTAGTGGTAGATTTTGGAACCGCAACAACACTAGACTGTATCACAAAAAATGGTGATTATGTCGGAGGAGTGATTGCTCCGGGGTTTCGAATTTCCGCAGATGCTCTCTTTGCCAAAACAGCAAAACTTCCCAAGGTAGAGGTCTTTCGCACCGAAAAAGTTATCGGCACCAATACGATTCATAGCATGCAATCTGGAATGTATTGGGGATATGTTGGTTTGGTGGATTTGTTGGCACGTAAGTGTAAAAAAGAACTTATGGAGCGTGAACGAGTGTCGGAAGTCATCTGTATTGCAACAGGAGGGCTTTCTTCGCTTATTGGTCAAGAATGTTCGTCGGTCGACTCTATAGATGGAGACTTAACATTGAAGGGGTTATGGATTCTCTTTGAGCGAAATCGTGTTGCATGACAGGTTTCGATCTTCTATAATTATTTTTGTTTATTAAGGAAGGATGACCAGCGATGAGTATTCCCTATTATGCCCTTGACATATCTGATTCCATCATTGATCGTCTTGAGGGTAATCCGGCTCCACATGAGCGTATGGCACTTGCGACTGGGTCGTTGTGCTCTTCTGATCAAGAGCGACTGGGACTATGTGTTTTGCTTGCTTCTGATGAAGATAAATTTGTAGCTAAAACCGCCAAACGCACAATATCTTCTTGGGAGATCCATCGTTTGTCTGATGCCATTCATCGACAAACGCATGCCAAAGTGTTGGAGTATGTATTGGAGTTTTTGGAATACAATGAATCACTCGATCAGCTAATTTTTTCCTGTGTGCAGCTCAATGAGCGTTCTGCAATGCTGATCGCCGAACGTGCAAGTATACACACATGTGAAGAGATCGTAAAAAACCGCCAACAGTTATTACTAACACCCAGTATTTTGACGGTTCTACAAAAAAACGAGAATTGTCCTGAAGAAGTTTTATCACGGATTGAGGCATTCTTAAAAATGCAGCATGCTCTTCCAAAAGAAGGAGAGCAAGTTTCAGTACGTACAGACCATACAGGTCCTGCAGCGGACTTAGATATAGATATAGAGAAAGAAGTGGAGGCTGTTTTGAGCGGTCAGAAGTCTCCTTTTTTGATGCTTGCGTTGTCTTCTTCTTTGGATATGTTTCAGCTCGATGATCAAGGAGGGGGGTCTGATTTTAGCTTTGACTTTTCCGATGTGGATGGTTTTGATTTTGATGTCGATGGAGAGATGACAGAGCAAGGATTTGAGTCTTTGGAAAAGAAGATTCGTGATATGTCGATTGGTCATAAGATTAAATTGGCCTACAAAGGAAACAAAGAAGCGCGAAGTATTTTGGTTCGAGATGCGAACAAAACGGTTGCAGTTGCGGTTGTAAAGTCAGGAAGAATGACAGATACAGAAGTGGCAAGCTATGCTGGAAACAGAAATCTATGTGACGATGTAATTCGAGAAATCGCGCGAAATAAAGAATTTACGCGAAAATATCCTGTTCAGGTCGCCTTGGTAACCAATCCCAAAACTCCAGTGAATGTCGCCATGGGATTCATGGCGACAATGCATAAAAAAGATCTTCAGGCTTTGATGCGGAACAGAAATGTCTCAAGTGTAATTTCCACGGCAGCCAGAAAGCGCTACAAAGATAAGTATCAAAAGTCCTAGAGTATAATAGATGGGATGAAAGAGAGAAAATATGAGTGAGAAACTGGCTGAAATCGGAGAGA
>NYTD01000133.1 GCA_002683315.1 Deltaproteobacteria bacterium
TATTGACGTTTAAAATTTACTCAATGGTGGAGCAACAAAATCAGACAGACGCCAAACGACGTCTGTCTGGTCTTGTCTATTCTGCGGGTGTTGTTCTTTCCTTTGTGGCTTTTGCACTAATCGTCATCTTTGCACAAGAGCTGTTCGGACATGAAGTTCGGTGGGGTTTTCAAAATCAAAGTCCAATATTCTCAATGGTTTTGAGTACCATTTGTTTTTTATTTGGACTTTCCTTATTTGGTGTTTTTGAAGTACCTGCATTTGGGGCTTCTGAAATGGATCAGGCCTCCGCCAAAGATGGTTTGGTTGGGTATTTCCTCACCGGTGTATTCACTACATTAATCGCGACTCCTTGTAGTGCTCCTTTTTTGGGAACAGGGATGGCATTTGCCTTTGAACTTCCTCCACTCGGAGTCATAGGATTCTTTGTTGTTGCCGGTTTGGGACTTGCTTCTCCATTTCTTCTTGCAGCCTTTGTTCCTGCAGCGAGCAAATTACTACCAAGACCTGGTGCTTGGATGGAACGATTTAAGCAGTTTATGGGGTTTACATTAATTGCAACGACGGTATGGTTGATCTCTGCTCTTCCTCCGCTTATCGGATCAGATGGTGTCTCAGGATTTTTATATTTCTTGGTTATTTCTGGATTGGGGGCATGGTTAATGGGCTCATACGGAAGTGCTACGACTTCATTTCAAAGACAGGTTACTGTCTTTGTTGGTGTCTGTATCCTTCATATTGCAGGAGCGTGGATCTTTATTGAGATCCCTGATGCGCAAGCAGAAGAGACAAACAAGCTACAGAAGGACAAGATCGTATACCAGTGGACAGTAGATGGAAAAGTACTTGCTCAAGATATGACAGGAACCCTTTCTCTTGACACTCTTCCAAAGGAAGCAAAAGAGCTTTCTGTGCAGTTGTTCAATGATCTGTCTTTCGATGAAGAGATCCCATGGCAGAAGTTTTCAGAGGAAGCAATCGATGGTTTGGTTGGAACGGAATACAGTATTTTTATAGACTTTACAGCGGATTGGTGCGCGAGTTGTAAGGTGAATGAAAAAACAATTTTGGAGACAGAAGCCGTACGTGCTGCGATGATGAAGTATAAGGTTTGGCCTATGAAGGCAGACAACACAAAACATTCAGAGCTTATCAATCGTTGGCTTAAGCACTTTAAAAGTGCCGGGGTTCCATTGTATCTTGTGATCCCAGCCAAAAGAGAGAAAGGTTTTGATAATTACGCACCGCAGGTGATCAATATGGGAGAGTTTATTACACAAGGAAGTGTAATAGAAGCACTTAGAAAGTCTTCTTCTGCTCCCTAGTACAATCAAACATTAGTGATACACGATGGCGTTGTCAATAATCTCAATGGTAATGGTTTGATTACTGCTTGTAGCAAGCCATCGACCTGAATCATTGGGAGGGCCATATAGTGATGTGGCAATATCTTTGGCTCCAAAGGAGGCTCGGTATCCAATCAGTACTTCTGCAAGATTCTCTGATTCAAACTTATACTGGATGAATAGAAGTTCTGGGCTTTGTACCGGTTTTTTTAGGTATGTAATATTGTTGCCAAGAGATATTTCTTCGTATTCTGCTGGGTTTTTTTTTCGGAAGTCGTCTTTTGACATTCCGATTGGTACATTTTGAATTTGATGCGGTAGCAGCTGATCGAGTGAGATAAGCGTATTCTTTTTGGCGCAAGAAATACTTAATAATGAAAAAAAGATAAAATTTTGCATTTGAGTTCTCAATTACATGTTTGTGCAAAGTATACAATACGTATATGTGATAATTATTGCAATTCAATCAGAAGAAAATAATTACATTACTCTTTTACAAGCTTCATTCTAATTTCTGGAGGAGTACAATGAAGGTGAAATTATATAACGATGTAAAGCAACTTGCGGCACAATTGGACTCTGACTCTTACCAACATCTCATGCAGCGTATTAATGGTGGGATTGTTCTTCAAAAGATGCAAGCTCGCAATGTTGCGGCCGTTCACGATGGCGCATTGCCATTTCTAAAGTCATCTTTGGTTGCTGTTCCAGATGCTGTCCTTCGTGAAGATAAAGCGTGGATAGCGCAAGAACTTAAGCGTTGGCACAATTTTTCGCATCCAGCTTTGTGGAAGTTTGATAGGACAGTAGAATACGAAGGGAAATTGTATCTTCAAGGGCCTCGTTTGGAAGGGGCGCCTCTTAGCTTACATAGTCATCCATTCTCAGTATCAAATACGATTGTATTCTTAGAAGAATCGCTGTCTTTTTTACAGATGATCCATGACTCTGGATATATTATGGGTTCATTGAAGCCCGAATCGATTTTTTGGAAAGATCATGCTTGTTTTGTTGATATTGGGTTGGAGTTTGAGCTTGCCAAAAAGTATCATCAACCAGGTATGCCGTTGCAGATTAATTGGGAGTATCAACCTCCAGAAGTGTTTTTGTCTGCACAATTGACTCCCGCTTCCGATATTTATGCTCTTGGAATTATGACTTGGGAGGCTATTGTAGGTCAAACCTTTGACAAAGGAGAAGGAATAACCGAGTTGATGCAATGGCATCAACAATCGTATCCTGTCTCGTTGAGGCAAGGGAAAAAAGGTCTGCCTGTGGAGCTAAGTGCTTTGCTCGAAGGGATGTGCAATAAGTCTGCGCAGCATCGAATCAAAATAGAAGATGCACTCAAGATATTACATTCTCTTCGCAAAGAGCATGTAAAAGAATCTCCTGCAGCAGAAGTTGTGAAAACATCTCGGATTCAACTTCCGATGCAGCATACCTCCATTGAGATGATCCGTGTACCGGCAGGATCGTTTATGATGGGAGGTGCAGATGAGGATGGTGCAGCAGACTTGGACGATCTCCCTGCACATAAAGTGACGTTGAGCAAAAACTATTACATAAGTACAACATTGATCACACAAGAGATTTATTTTATGGTGATGAATGATAACCCCAGTAGGTTTACTGGTCCCAAACGACCAGTAGAGCATGTTTCATGGTTTGAAGCGATTCAGTTTTGCAATGCGTTATCCCGTTGGCTTGGTTTTCCAGCATATTATCGTATTGCAGCCGACCATGTAGAGTGCATACCCAAAAATAAGGGGTTTCGTCTACCAACAGAAGCGGAGTGGGAGTTTGCTGCCCGCGCCGGTTTGAATACCAAATATGCAGGAGGTAATCATCTGGATGAAGTTGGGTGCTATGAAGGAAATCGTGAGTTTTTTGGTTGTATTCCTGTTGGTCAATATAAGCCCAACGCATGGGGGATATTTGATATGAGTGGAAATGTGATGGAGTGGTGTTGGGATGGATATGATGAATATTCAAAAAAAGAACAAACAGACCCACAGGGAGAACCGGATGAACTCTATAAAATAGCAAGAGGTGGAGCATGGAATCGAGACGACAAAGATGCTCGTCTCAAAAAGCGTAAATGGATGCAAAAGTCAGTGCAAACCGACTATTTGGGATTTCGAGTTGTAAGGGAAGCATGATTTTTTTCGTATTTTTTGCATGTAGAAGCAGCAAAGTATCTGTAGAAGATACCAGCGTTGATGTGATTGAGGATTCAAGTAGTATTGAACAACCAGAGTCATCTAGTGAACTTGTTGACATCGATGAAGATGGTTTTTTAGAAGGTGATGATTGTGATGATTGGGATCCAGACATCAATCCCAATGCAGTAGAGATTTTTGATTATATTGACAACAACTGTGATGGTATCATTGATTATGATGGAACATTCTCTGGTTCTATTTCCATGGTTGCGACGGCCATCTATGAAGGTGTTCCATATTCCTTTTCGCAAACGTGTTCTGGGAGCTTAGAGCGTGAACGTGGGGCTACAAATGCTCAGATCGTGTGTACAATAGATATGAGCCAAGAAAATGCAGATATTCTGTTGGGTAATGAGGTGACAGTTGCGGTTGAGAGCACCACACTTCATGATTCTTCTTGGCAAGAGGATTGGATGGTCACTTCGTCTGATGGATGGGATACACCTATGGCAGTAGAGATTCAATGGTCTGAACTGCAGGTTGATTTGGGAGAAAAGATTCATATTGAAGGTGATTTGGATAGCTTTAGCTTGGATATGTCTGTAGAAGGAGACCTATACAGAGAATAGAGTTTTCTATTGGTTTCTCACAGCGATTGCGTTATAAGTCGGCCATGAAAATATTTATTGTCGGTACTTTTGCTTCTTTATTCTCTTTGCTCTTGGGTTTGTTTATTTTACCTCAAGAGGTAGAACTCATTCGATTTATGGATATTCAGGCGCAGCCAGAAGTAGTTTGGTCCAGTATCGCAACGGTAGAAGCTTGGGATGCTTGGGAACCATACAAAAAGAAGGCAAGTGGAAATACGCGTCCATGGAGTGAGGGGATGTTGACCATTGTCTCTGTTGATCCAGACAAACAAGAAATACGCTATGAGATAGATGCCAATGAAGCGAAAGGCGATCTCTCTTTGGCATTAAAGCCGGCCAATGAAGGAGTGATCGTTCGCTGGCATCATCGTTATAAGGGTGGTTACTGGCCATGGGAAAGGGTTGATAATTGGTTTTCCCGGGCAGAGCTTGCTCTTAAATTTGATGAAGGATTACATCAACTTCGTATCAATCTAGAAAAAAAATAATCTGGATTTCATTATCTTTGTATGCACCATGTGACATGAATTAGCAAAGTACGATTTTTGATACGAGGTCTCATTTTGAGGCGTAATGAATATAGCAATGGTCGAAATCATATGAGTTGAGTAGAATTGTCTATGTTTATGTGTGTGTATTGTGTTATGACTGCTCTTGTCGTATTCATTATTTGAAGTGATTTTCTCATCATGTTTGTATTTTTATTCACGTTTTTTTGTATGGTTGGAATTGCCGATGAAGCAATACCAGATACCTCTCTTTTTACTGTTAAACCTACACCCGAGCAGAAAAGTCAGAACGAACGGATTCTAAACTATTACAATGAAGAAGCTACAGAAGTGATTATGGGGACGTTGATTCGTTCTCGACCAAGCAAAGATAAATTGGGCTTCAGCACATTGGTCGATATCGAGGTAGAAGAGTGGCTTCGTGGAACGACAGCCAAGGAAAAACAAGTATCTCGGCGCCTTCCGTACAGAGCTCCTTATGTTGAAGGGAATCCGATGACTGTAGCCCCTATTCTCATTCGAGGGTACAAGGTTGTAATTTTCGTGAATCGTTATGGAACAATAATTGACGGGAACGCGATTTTTGTGGTGGTGCACGATCATGTTTTTCGTCATAAAAAGCCTGATATTTTCTTTAATCCACTGTATGATAGAAAGTGGATTGATGAAAATCCCCATGAAGATTATCTTGTTTATAAGCTCAGTAATGTCAGGAAATATACACAAGATAGATTCTTTAATATCTTTCGGTGACGTTTTGTCTCTATCGTACGTTTTGAAATGTCCAGACCTTTTCGGTTGTTTACGATTGTGATTGCCATGATCAATAAAGGTAAAAAATGATATCTAAAATTACGTATAAGAGTGATCTCACTAGAATTTTTAGAATATAAAAAATGATTATTTTGGATGACAGCATTGGCGAAATTCGAAGAGAGATTACAACATCCATCTTTTTCTCGGTCCCGCTAACATCATGAGCCAAAACAATCGTGAAACAGAGATTCATTTTATTATTCAAAATGAAACAGAGAGTTTATCGAAAGTGGATGTATATAGGAGGTTGTGGCATGGGACGTTATCGTTCTCATCCAATGTATATTACGA
>NYTD01000134.1 GCA_002683315.1 Deltaproteobacteria bacterium
AGAAAACAAAAAACTCAGCAAATCGCTGAGTTTATGCTGGGATTGTAAATAGAAATCGAGGTGGCAGGATTCGAACCTACGACCCCCTGGTCCCAAACCAGGTGCGCTAGCCAGACTGCGCCACACCTCGAAAGCCATACTATAGTATATCAACATGAACGCATACGCAACAGGAAAACGGCAAAAAAATAATTTGTTTGGATTTTATGATATATCTAGTTTGGGGAGAACGTATGTTTGGCGTGTTTTTATTAATTGGTTGTGCCTCAGAAGATATCCATGTAGAGATCGGTAATGGATCCATCGATACTTCGATTGATGATGAGAGACCAGCAGAAAATATACCAGCATCAGTCATTGGTGAAGCAGATCTCTCAAATGGAGAGCAGATTCATACTCGTTCATGTTTGGCATGCCACCCAAATTCAGCTCCACCATTTGAGTTTTTTATTCCACAAGTAACAGATCTTGAGATTGAAACTGCCATTCGGAATGGTAAAAAAGGTGTTCCAGCAGCTCTCGGTGAGCGTACACCACCTGACGGTGCACTTAGTTTAAACTTAACAGATCAAGATATTATTGATGTAATTGCATTTGTGCGATACGAGTATGGTCCATATGAACCCTGAGGACGTATGATTTTTGTTTTGATGTTATCCTGTTCTGAAGAAAAGATGGATACGGCTGAGGTAGAAGAGGAAGTATATCCACATGATGTCGCTCAATCGTGTCACGCTTCTGTTGATGGATGGAATGATTCTTGGATGGGAATTGAGTTTGCAACCCTTGATGAAATCAATCGTCGTCGAGCAGAGCCTGCAGACTGTCGAACACAAGGAACATTTGATGCTGCACCTCCACTGGAAATGGATCCGTATTTGCATTGTTCAGCACGATATCATTCCTTCTGGATGGGACAAAATGGGGTATTAGAACATGATTCACCGGGAGGAGATCTTGGTGAAGATCCTTGGCAACGTATGACAAGTGCAGGATTTACCGGTTTTGGTACCGGTGAGAATGTAGCTGCAGGATATACGGCTCCTGTTGATGTTGTTGATGGATGGATGAGTTCAGACGGTCACTGTTCGATCATTATGGACCCCAATGCAGAATTCGCAGGGTTGGGGTACTATTTTATCGCATCAGGCTATTCTCATTATTGGACTCTCAATACAGGCGTATATTAAAATTATTGGGACTTCGTTATTTTTTCAATTATGGCCTCAAGTTTCGATAAGTCGGCAGGCTCTGTTGCTTCATAGAGAATGTTTCCATCTGAATCAATCAAGATAATGAGTGGGATCGCACTTTGAAAATGTGCTCCGATAAGTTGGAAGTTGTTTGTTAAGGTATCGATGGTCCATGACTCCAGCCAAAATATACCTGATTCTTTATATTTGTTTTTTTGAAGATACTTCTTAAGAGCTCCCTTTGTATAGTCAGCTGAGATGGATAGGTGTACGACTGAAGATTGGTTTTTGAGTATACGATATAGCTCTGGTTTTATTTTTTTGCATGTTCCACACCATCCAGCCCACAGTTCCACCAGTGTAAGACAACCTTTAGATTTCTTAATAAGAGTAGGAATCTCTTTGGTTTGGGTTGTGGATATGGTTTTCGGGATAAGATTCTTGAGCTGGCATTCTGCTTGGAGATTCTGTACAAGCAATAGAAAAAATAACATTCACACTCCAATGTGATTCTTGATCATATATATGTATTTTGTGTCATACTTAAAGTAGTATGGTTTTTGGGAGCTAACATGATTCGAATGATGTCTATATTTTTATTTGCCTGTTCGGAAAGCAATTTTGCTAATTTGGATGAACAAGAGAAAGGTAATGGACCAAAAATTGAAGTCAATCCAGATAGCATTAACTTTGGAACGGTTACTGCAGATGGTACACCTGTGATCCAGAGTTTTGAGGTGAAAAATGTTGGTCGAAGTGATCTTATGGTTGAGGATATCCAAATAGCGGGAGATGATGCGATTTCATTCACGCTTTTCGAGGAGTTTATTCCATTTTTGCTTCCTCCCGGTGCAGGTCAAAATGTGCAGGTGATGTTTTTTCCACAAAATTCCATGGATCTTGTAAGTGAAGCATTTGTTTCATCAACAGATGAGATTGATCCAACCGTTTCTGTTTCACTGTATGGTTTTGGAGCGGTTCCTCAACTGACTGTAATTCCGGATCCTCTGGACATGGGGACAACGTATGTCGGATGTGACACAAGTAATGAGCTTATTTTATCCAATACGGGAAGTGATGACTTAGAACTCTATGCAATAGAGCATACAGGAGGAGTCTTTGAGATGGCTTCTCTACCGATTTTTCCGATAACATTGGCTCCAGGTGATTTTACTACGGTTGGATTGACATATACGCCATTGTTGAATGAAATGACAGAAGGAACGATGACCATCGTTTCCAATGATCCGATGGGTAGTGGTATCTATATGGCGGGTCAGTTTGGTACAGGTGAATATATTGACGAACATGTCCAAACATGGGAAAATCCAGTGGATCCACCTTCCGATATCCTCTTTACAGTAGATCTCAGTTGTTCTATGGATGATGATGCGGCTTTGCTAGCCAATAACTTTCAGTCTTTTATTAATGAGCTGTCAGATTACTCGAACGATTGGCAAATCATGGTCAACAACAATGATAACGGTTGTACGAACTCAGGTATTCTGACACCGACAACAAGTAGTTATCAATCGATTTTCTCTTCGGCTGTTACTGACCCATACCAAGAAGGATCAGATACAGAGCGTCTTCTTACCATCGCTTCTCGTGCGATTGAGCAGACCGATCCTTCCGAATGTAATGCGGGCTTCATGCGCTCGAATGCGATGTTACACGTGATTATGGTATCAGATGAGCCAGAGCAATCGTATTCTGCGTGGTCTTCTCTTGTTAATCAGATTATCGCCAAGAAAGGAGATGCAAACAACGTTCGTCTGTCAGCAATTGCAGGCTTGTACCCGTACAGCAGCTGTGCATATCCCGGGACTGGATATTGGGATGCCGTGAGTTATACGGGAGGTGTATACCTCGATATCTGTACAAATTGGTCCAATCCAAGTAATTTGGAATTGTTGGCAGAGGCTTCCGTTATTTCGGACTCCTATCCTTTGGATTATCCCGCAGCTGAGAGTACAATAGAAGTATTCGTCAATGGACAGCCTCAGCTTGGTTCTTGGCACTATGATTCTTCCACCAATTCTGTGATTTTTGATATAACTCCTCCTGAAGAAGGTGATTTTATCATGATCACATATGGAGAAGTTGCGATTTGTGATTGAGACATTCTTGAGTTGATGAGATACAGTACTACAGAAGTCTTTTGAACTCATAGCGGGTTTGGTAAAACTAATAAGAGGGAGTGTGAAAGAATGTATCGTTCGATCCTTTCTATTTGGTCATTTTTGTTTATCGGTTGTACGGGAGGGAAAACCTTAGAGGTTCGTAATACTCCTCCTGAAGCATGGATTACATCACATGCGGAACAAGCAGAAATTTTTGCTGGTGATATTACATTATTTTTTGGTTCGGCAGCAGACTCCAATCACCAAGAAACCGATCTTTTGACCAATTGGTACGTAGATAATCGAGAACTGTGTATTGGAGTCATTCCTGAAGTAGATGGAACCACAGTATGTGAAGTTGCGCTTCAAGAAGGAGACGAAGTTTTACGGTTACAGGCTATCGACCCGTTGGGAGACACTGATTTTAGTGAAATATCGCTGAATGTGATTCCATATAGTAGTCCTGATATCTCATGGGAGTCTCCTCTTGCTGGGGCTCAATATTACAGTGATACGCCTATTGCATTTCGGGTAGATGTTGTAGATGAGCAAGATACTCCAGTCGATTTGGATATTGCATGGACTTCTTCGGTAGATGGAGAGCTTGGGGTGTCCAGCCCCGATGAAGAAGGAAGAATCGATGACTTTTTGTTTCTATCACCTGGAGCGCATATTCTTGAGTTGAGTGTGTCCAACAGTGGGGGTAAATCTTCCCAGCACACTGAAAGTATTACGGTTCGTCCCCCAAATCAGCCTCCCACGTGTGGAATCTCTATTCCCTCCGATGGAGATTCCATTCTTCTTGGCGCACAGATAACCTTTCAAGGACAGGTTCAAGATCCAGATGTGGACGTATCGCAGTTAAACAAATCATGGACGTCTGATCAAGATGGATTATTGGGAAGTGGAGTCTTCAACAATGGTGTGCTCACATTAACAACGAATTCCTTGAGTGCCGGAGTGCATAATATCGTGTTGTCTGTTGAAGATGAACTTGGATTGACTTGCACGGATATGATTCAGCTCACCATTGGAACGCCCCCTAGTGTGTCTATATCTCAGCCAACTGCTGCACAGGTTTTTACAATCGGTGAAAACCTTGAATTACGTGGTCAAGTTACGGATGCAGAAGATGGACCTTTGCAGCTTCTCGTGGAGTGGTCTTCAGATATAGAGGGTCTATTGATAGAGGAGACACCCTCTTCGAGTGGATTTACGCAATATCAGACCAATTCCCTCAGTGCAGGGGTACACACCCTAACGTTAACGGGCACAGATCCAGCAGGATTTATGGGAACAGACGATGTAGAGATCTACATGAATACTCCTCCTGAGATACCACAGATTCTTCTTGAACCGATAGCACCAACAAGTGTTGAGGACTTGACAGTCAGTGTGACGTCAGCAACAGATATTGATGGAGATCCTTTGACATACTCCTATCACTGGTACAAAGATGGGGTGTCCAGTGGTTTTACATCATCTACGCTTTCCGCTTTGCACACGAGTGTGGGAGATATCTGGATGGTAGAAGTCGCTTCATCGGATGGCTACACACAAGGATTAGTAGCGTCTGCATCAGTAGAAATCATCAACACACCTCCAGAGGTGGCAGTTCCTATTATTTCGCCAAGCAGTGCATATAACGATGACATTCTATCTTGTAATGCAACAGCAACAGATCTGGATCAAAGCGTTTCAGTCTCGTATGCTTGGGATGTAGATGGTCAGATCTATTCTGGACCAACACTTGACCTGAGTACTCTTTCTGTACTGCCTATGGACGAAATTATCTGTATTGCTCAAGTCAGTGATTCTCAACAGGCTGTAGATACCGAGATGAGCAGTGTTGTACTTCTTAATCGTACTCCAGTTGTATCTTCTCACGGAATTATCCCGAACGCTGCCTACGTAGGTGCTCTTTTGAATTGTAATGCGTCATTTGAAGACCCTGATGGAGAGAGTCTGGCAATTACATATGAATGGACGTTGGGATCTACAGTATTGGGTACAAATGCATCACTTACACTTGGACAATCTGATGCCCAATCTGGTGATGTCATTACTTGTACGGCAATTGCAGAAGATGGCTTCGGAGAGAGTATTGTTAGTGAAGCTTTTGTGACTGTTGAATCAGTCCCTTTATTTGATATCGCGGCGACGATTACTCCTGAACCCGCATATACTGGTAGTGCTCTTACATGCTCTGCAAGCGCTATTGATGCAGAAGATGGAATTGTACCTGTATCGTACGAATGGTCTTCTACAAGTGTGGTTATTGCTTCTGGTCCAAGCTATACTGTCGATGCTGCACAAGTTGCAGTAGGAGAGACACTGACTTGTACAGCAACAGCAACAGACATGGATCAAAATACAGTGTCTTCTGTTGGACAATTGGTTCTGCAAAATTCAGATCCGCAGATCAATAGTGTATCGATAAATCCTTCTCCATTGTATAATGATGATGTTGTGAGTTGTGCTACATCTGTATTTGATGCAGATGAATCGTTGACACCTGTGTATTCTTGGTCGATTGGAAATCAAGCGATTGGCAGCTCCTCCTCATTGTCGCTGGACTCCAGTATGGCATCTCCATTGGATGTTTTGGTATGTACAGTGGAAGTAACAGATTCTCAAGGTGTCTCCACTCTTGCAACAGAGGATGTATCCATTGTAAATCGTCCACCAGAAGCACCAGTAGTTGAGGTTACTCCGGCGATGCCTATCATTGGGCAAGATGATTTACTATGCTCCATCACAACACCAAGTACAGAGCTGGATGATGATTCGGTGACGTATTCGTATACGTGGTACGTGGATGGTGTGATTTCAAGCGTACACACGACAGACACCATTCCCGCATCAGAATTGCAAGAGAGTCAAGAATGGAGTTGTTTTGTGACTCCCAATGATGGTATTGAAGATGGTGATGTGGGTAGTGCCAGCGTGAATACTCCAGCAGCTTGTGCCAATACCGATTGTGATCTGACCGTGTATTTTCCAGACGGAACAGGAATTGATTTTGTCGATATATCTGCGGGAACGTTTGATATGGGGTCTCCTAGTGGAGAGAATGGTCGAGAATCATCTAAGGAAGCGCAGCATGCAGTGACCTTAACCAATGATTTTTACATTATGACCACAGAGATGAATCAAGCGATGTTTGAGTATTTGATGGGGTACAACCCTTCATTTGTTTCCTGTGGTTTGGATTGTGCCATTGAAAAGATCTCTTGGGATGAGGCCGCATATTTTAGTAATCTTCTTACAGACTATGCCAACGGTTATTTTGGGATGACGATGGAGGAATGTTACAGCTGCACAGGATCTGGAATAACCGCAGACTGTGACCAAGCGATAAGCCCTATCTATGATTGCACAGGTTTTCGACTACCAACAGAAGCGGAATGGGAATATGCATCCCGTTCTGGTTCTACAGCAGCTTTTTTCAATGGTGGAAATATTCCTTCGAGTATGCCAGGTTATCTAATCGCCAATTGTGATGCCACATTTATACTGGATAATGGTGATGATGCAAGCTCATTTTCGTGGCATTGTGGGAATGCAAACTCTCAAAATGGGTATGAACTTCCCAGTCCAATCGCAGCAAAAGATCCCAATGATTGGGGAATATACGACATGCATGGAAATGTTCGAGAGTGGTGTCATGATTGGTATGCCGACAACTATGGTGGAAGCGGCACGGTTACCGATCCACAGGGCCCATCCTTTTCGACGCTTGGTAAGCGTGTGATTAAGGGAGGATCATGGGATCAGGATATGAGAAAGCTTCGTTCTGCTTCTCGATATCGCGCGGGTCCTACAGAGAGCTTGCAAACCTTTGGTTTTCGCATTGTGAAGAGTAAATAGATATGGAGTGTCCTTGTTGTTCTCTAATGCCCTATGAAATTTGCTGTGGCCCATTGCATGCAGGAGACAGAGTTGCATCGAGTCCACAAGCTTTGATGAAATCACGATTTGCAGCTTTTGCACTCCAAAAGGCGCAGTATATTCACGATACATATGTGCAAGAGGAAAGAGAAAGTCACTCTGTCGAAAGCATTCAAAAGTCATTGGAAGGCAGAATTTGGACTCGGCTTGAGATTAGCAATGTCTTTGTGGAGAATCCTACATTGGGATGGGTGGAGTTTGTCGCGTTTTGTACCGTTATGGGTAGGGAATACGCTCTTCGTGAAAAGTCAGCATTTCGAAAAGACGAGGAAGGTTGGCGTTATTGGAACAAGCGTTCTGTACAGAAAAAATCTTGAAACAAAAATATTTTTATTTTTGTGTAAGAGATTGAAGATTTCTCTCTTCTATGAGATGAACCCAATACAATGAGGCCATCATGAATCAAATGACTCCAATTATGATGCTGCTAGCCGGCTGTGCGATGAGAAAAATGGAGGTACCACAAGAAGCGGTATCAGATCAAAGCAAAGAGGAAGCAGAGGAATTTCATTCGATAGAGTTTGAGAGTGCTCCTGCACGACCCCGAAAAAAAAGAGAGGTGAATACTCCTATTGAGACTCGTTCATTCGATGAAGGAGTGTTGGAAAATCTATCCGTTCCTCTTTTAGAAGACGCTACGTTGCGAAAAGAAATAGAGGTAGATCATATTGATATAGATGAAGATCAAATCATTGACAATCAAGATGAGTATATCGATCATGGTGTGAATCCATTTGTTGATACTTCCACTGATCATCTCTCCACATTTTCTATAGATGTTGATACTGCGTCATATACCCAAGCACGCAGAAGAATCAAAGATGGACGTTTGCCAGATCTTGCATCGGTACGTGTAGAGGAATTCGTGAATTATTTTGATTATAAATATGACTCGACGGATGCAGAGCCATTTATTGTACATATGGAGGGGATGAGTGATCCGTTTCGAGAAGGGCAGCATATTTTACGTGTAGGGGTTCAAGGGAAACGGTTGACACAAAAAGAGCGTCCACCCTTGCGACTGACTTTTCTGGTAGATATTTCGGGTTCGATGAGCTCTCCAGATAAACTGCCACTTGCGCAACAGTCTATGCATATGTTGGTCGATTCTTTACGTGAGGACGACTCTGTTTCACTTGTTACCTATGCAGGAGCTGTTCGAAAAATTTTATCTCCAACTTATGGTGATGACAAACGAGCAATTCACGATGCTATTGATCGTCTGATGGCTGGAGGATCTACGGCGATGTCTTCGGGATTAGATTTGGCCTATGAACAAGCATGGGAATCATTTAAAGAAGGAGCGGAAAATCGCGTAGTGATTTTATCTGATGGAGATGCCAATGTGGGAGATACGTCATGGGAGTCTATGCTTGAACAGATCAAGTCCTATGCAGACCGTGGAGTCACCGTTTCTACAATTGGTCTGGGGATGGGTAATTATAAAGACACTCGTATGGAACAACTTGCAAATAAGGGAGATGGAAATAATTTTTATGTGGATTCTCAAGAGGAAGCGCAAAAGATTTTCGTTGATGGATTCTTAGGAACAATGATCACCATTGCCAGAGATGTAAAAATCCAGATGGATTTTAATCCAGAAACGGTAGAGTCCTATCGATTAATAGGCTATGAAAACCGAGACATCGCCGATAAAGATTTTCGAAATGATCGTGTGGATGCAGGAGAAGTGGGAGCAGGTCATTCTGTAACAGCGCTCTACGCTTTGAAACTGAAAGAAACATCTCCTATGGATGCCGTTGCAACTGCACGATTACGTTATGAAGCTCCAGGTGCGGATAAAGCAGCAAAAGAGAGGGCATTTTTGTTCCGTGCAGAGCAGATTCGAGAAACACCAAGTTCTCAATTATCCCTTGCTTATACGGCAGCCAGTTTTGCTGAAACCTTGCGTCGATCTCCTTTTTCCAATGCATATAGCTTGTCTCAGTTGGAATCATATGGTCACAAGCAGATATCCAATAAAGATCAATATACACGTGAGTTATTAGAGTTAATAGCTCTTTCCAATCGATTGAGAGAATAGAGATGACAACGATCGTGATGATTCATCGAAAAGAAAACCTCAAAAAGTGCTCTGTGTGGCCTTTGCATGTACGAGATGATTTTCGATTTCACACGTTTCCATACGAAATACCCAAGCTGGATCCCAAAGATACGGTTCGTTTGGGGATTGGAGGTCTTCCCTTATCCATCGATGATGCGTGTAAAAATCTATTGGTATTGGATGCGACTTGGCGTTTGGCTCCACAGATGGAGCGTCCTTTTGATCATGTCCCTGTACGGAGTATTCCTTCTTTTATTACAGCATATCCTCGTATTGCTGGTGATCGGACAGATCCGAAAGATGGTTTGGCGACGATTGAAGCTATTTATTGCGCGCATGTCATCATGGGATGGGAAACAGAAGGGCTTCTTGAGCATTATCGTTGGAAAGAGCGATTTTTGCAAGAGAATGGGTTCTCTTAGGTGAAAAACGAATTTTGAGCGTAATTGTACGCTTGCTATTCGGATTTTTTATTTTGGACACGAATGTCCCAGATCCACTGTTCTTTATATTTTTTCGGTGTTCCGTAGATCTTTGAGATGGCGTGGTACTTTTTTAGCTCTTGCGTATTTTTTAATAGAGATAGATGAAGGATAATCCATCCGTAATTCTCTTTTTGGAGGGTCTCCTTTGTGATGACAGCATTGGAATCAAGACCTTCAATATATCCAGAGACATCTCTGCTCAGTGAAGCCCACTGAATTACTGCAGGGTTTTTAGAAGCAACACCGATGGCAGAGACCTTGTTTCCCCATGGAACAGGATGTCCGTGGATGCGCTGCCAGAAAAGATAGCGGTTGGTTCGATTGCCTACGCCCAAATCAGAAGGCAGATCCAATATAGCAGTTGTATCATTGGGTATGGACTCATATACTTTGGGGATCGTAGTGTCTGAAGTGGGTAAGGGCCATGAATTAGGGGCCCAATGAAGATTTTCAAAGAGGGCAAGCCCACATAAAACCCAGGCCCATCGTCCCATAAATCGATCGGCCATGATGGCAAGAGAGCAAACGACAACCCCAACAAATCGCATAGGATGGTCGATAGGCAAAGGAGCCCATTGTGCAATATACCCGAGCGGAAGTTTGTAGTATCCTCCGCCAGCAGTTGTTACCCATGCGCCATTGTGCCATAGAAATATTCCCAGGGTTAATGTGATTCCGATTGCTACAGTGATCCACAATATCATCCCTTTTTTTCGGGTGATCAGTGCTCCAATACTACCGATGATTCCTACCCATCCCAAGTATGGGGTTTTGTGCCATGGAACACTCATTTTGGTGTCATTGACTGTTTGAGACCAAAAGTCTCCGGGCGTTATGAATGCCATAGGATCGACAGCGTTGCTGATTAAGACGGCATGGTTGTAGCCCTCAAAAATACTTCGGTTCACAAATGATAGAGGACTATAAATCGATGCTCGAATAAGAAGAAGATGAGGGAGGGCAACCAAGATTGAGACAAGGCCAATGATGACCAGTCTTCGAAGACGAATCGCAAATCGAAGCTTGGGATCAGAAAGGATTAATGTGGACACCAGCAGAGCTGCACCCACACCATGGTAGGGAGTAGCCATCGCAGCCAGTCCAACGATTACCCCAGTCCATCGAGAAGAACACAGAGCCAGGTAGCCTGCAAGAGGAATGGCGGCGAGCCATCCTGCTTCCACAACGCCATTCCAGTATTCTCCCAGTAAAACAGGACTCGTGCACAAGATGCTCATGGCAAGCCATCCTGAACCACCAAGTTTTCTTGCGAGCAGCCACATGCTCATGCCAAGAGTAAATATTTGGATTCCAATGAGCGTGTTGTAGCTATGGATTGGACCAAGGAGCCAAGAAAATGGAGTGAGCAACGTGGCACCAATGGGATCGATGTACCACAAAATACGCTCGGTAGGCCATGCAGCACCTTCGATGTACCATGGAAATCTTCCGGATTGAAGCTGAGAAGAGAACCAATCCATTCCCCATGCATGGGACCATACATCAAGATTGGGGTGACCGATCAGATCTCCAGTTGTACACGATGGGATTAAGACCAGTGCAGTGAGGAGTAGGGAATAGAGAATGGCAAACCGAAAAACCATGGTTTATCCAACGAGAATATCCAAAATACCAGAGCCGCCACGACCTGCATCCCATTGGATTTGATATGTTCCAGCAGGCACAATCCATGAGCATTTCTCTCTAGGAGAGGAACTGCCTAGATTTGGATAGATGGGATTTTGTGTGTATAAGTTTGTTCCCCATCCTTCTAATATATTTAATCGTTGTATGGGGGATTTTGAAAGAGGTTTTGGGGTAATGGTGATGGTGGGGCGTGAAGCGATTTTTAGATCCCATGCTCTTTTCGTTCCAATAGAGGATAAGAATCCATGGTTTTCCAATATAACGGAAAGAGAATACAGTCCTTCTTTGACAAGTTCAATGTGATAGGAAGCATGAACAGAGGGTAGCGAACGACGCATATTATTGGCCACTTGCAGTCCCTTTTGACATTCTTGTATAAGGAGATGTTCGGGAGGATTGCGAATGGTTGTAAGATATGAAAAACCTCCAACTTCAACGGTTCCCAGTTGTGGGTGTTCTATGGTTTTCCATGTGGAAAAATCTTCTTGGCATGCTTTGGTCATAAGAGCCGTAATGATTTCTGGATCAGGATGTCCAAAGAAAGAAGCAGGATCGTTCATATCTATTCCTGCCCAAGAGAAAGGATTCCATAATTCAAGAGTGTAGGCAGGAATTCCGAAATTTGAACTAACAAAGTCAGCCCAAACCCCAATAATTCTCTTTTTGGGATCATATGAGAAATCGGGATGTACTTGTATTACACGATAATCTGTCCCTTGCACTGATTGCTCAGCCAATTCATACATCATTCGGATATCACCATCACCAAGTACAGGGTCTGGATGGTAGGGTTGAGTCAAAAGTGCGCCTGTATATGTGTGGTTGCTCAATACTGCACATGTTCTTGGAAGGCTTAGCAATGCTTCTGTGGCGAGTCTACTTTCAATCTCGCAAAGTGGATAGACTCCTCCATCCATTCCAAACATAGAGAAGGGGCTCCATTGAACGGGAAAATTGCGGTTTAAGTCCAGACCGTTTCTCAAGGGGGCTTGTTTCCAAGAGGTTCCATCCCACTCAAGGAATGTTCCTTCAGAACAAAGAAAAAAAGCGTCAGCAGGATCGTCTTGAAGATTTCTTTTGCGTATTCCCATCGGTGTTGTCTCATCGCCACAGTATGGACCAGCAGGATGTTTCCAGCGCATCCAACGAACGCAACCATCTCCAGTCAGATCTTGTGGATCGAGTCCGATTCGTTCAACTCCTTTGGGTGCTTCTCTTAAGGAAGAGCGAACAAAGTGTCCTCCACTTCGAAGATGCTGATATCCATCAGGGCTAATACAAGGAAGAATAGCGATGCTGTTGTTTGTGAACCATTCTTTCCCTCTTTTTGTTTGTAATTCTTCATACCAAGAAGACATGGAGAATATGGAAGCCATGACACCAGTCCATTCGGATGCATGTGTACCAGCATCAACCCATAACGTTGGTGTTGTCTCTGGATTTTTTCCAAAGATTAGCAATATGATGGGGTGATTATTTTGGGTGTGCCCTAGTGTTTTGAGCGAGATCCATTCTGGACACAGCAGTGTTATTTGTGTACACCATTGTATGATTTCATCATAGTCCCAGTACCGATCGCCACAATAAGGTGTAAAAGAAGCGGGCATATTTTCTCCAACATGTTTTGTCTCTCTTTCATGATATCGATGTATACGCATCTTGGGAAGAAAATCCCATCGATTCTCTTATGCTGAACAAATGGAAAGCGGTTAAGGGAGACCTGTAGCATATGAGCGAAGCTTATATATTTGAACCATCATTATCTTGGAGAATGACCATGGTCACACTCAAATCGTATCTTAGTGGAAGCTGGCAAGTTGGAAATGGTACTGACAGCATCCTTATTAATCCTTCGACCGAAGAACCGGTCGCAACATCGAACACCAAAGGACTTGATTTTCAAGCAGCGTTGGTTTTTGCTAGAGATAAAGGAGGTCCAGCACTTCGAGCGATGAACTTTTCGCAAAGAGCGGATCTTCTTAAGGCAATGAGTCGAGCATTGTATGAGCAGCGTGAGCGTTTGCTTGAGGTGTCCAGAGACTGTAATGGAGCGACTCGTGGTGATTCCAAGTTTGATGTAGATGGAGCAACAGGGACTCTTTCTTCCTATGCAAAATTAGGAGCAAAGTTGGGTGAACATGGCTTCCGGATGGATGGTGTAGCCAGCAATCTTGCAGCGAACGCTCGATATGTAGGTCAGCACGTTCTACTTCCTAGACCGGGTGTAGCCGTTCATATCAATGCATTTAATTTCCCAGCATGGGGCACGTTTGAGAAGATCGCGACAGCAATTCTTGCAGGTATGCCGGTTATAAGTAAGCCAGCAACATCGACAGCATGGTTGGCGTATGAAATGATGAAGATCGTAATTGATGCCAACATCCTTCCCGAAGGTGCGCTTTCATTTATTGCAGGTTCTTCTGGAGATTTACTCAATCATCTTGGCCCTCAAGATGTGGTTGCTTTTACTGGTGCAGCATCTACAGCTGCAATGCTTCGTGGTTTTGAACCGTTTTTGCACAAGTCCACTCGATTCAATGCAGAAGCGGATTCCTTAAATGCGGCAATACTTGGTCCTGATGTACAACCTGGAGATGATTTATGGAACCTTTTTGTGCGAAATATCGTAACAGATATGACGCAAAAAGCTGGGCAGAAGTGTACTGCAATTCGTCGTGTTTTTGTTCCGAGCGAACATGTAGAAGCTCTTGAAGAAAGCATTCAAGAAGGATTGTATGGACTGAAGGTGGGATATCCAACAGAAAAAGAAGTTCGTATGGGGCCGGTAGCATCTGCTGCACAGCTTCGCGATGTTCGTTTGGGAATCGAAACCCTTGCGAAGCATGCCGATATTGTCGTTGGTGGTTCCGAGCCTGTACAAGGGTTGCATGCTCCTGAAGGTAAAGGCTATTTTGTGGCGCCTACATTACTTCGCGCGCATGATACAAATAATCCCATTTTTCATGAGTTAGAGGTTTTTGGACCATGTGCGACGATTTTACCATACTCTGGAGATGCTACACAAGGTGCATCGCTGATCGCTCGGGGGGAGGGATGCTTGGTTAGTTCTGCGTACTCCAATAAGAGAGATTGGTTGAGAGAGATTTGTTTTGCAGCCGCGCCATGGAATGGAAGATTACAGCTTTGCTCCAAAAAAGTATCTGATTCGGCCTTACCACCGGGAATGGTTCTTCCCAATCAACTTCATGGAGGACCTGGACGTGCTGGTGGAGGAGAGGAACTCGGTGGAGAACGCGGATTGGCTTTGTACTGTAATCGTGTTGCGTTGCAAGGAGACCGTTTGATGTTGTCTAAACTACTAGGAAGTGACATCTAAGGATGAAAGATGGAACGAACTCCACAAAAGATAGTACAAAAAGATATCACGGATTCTACATTTGGATATTCGCTCAATTCTGATCAGAGGATGGAGATTTCATGATGCTTTTGTTCTTCTCTTGTAGCCTGCAAGAGCCAAAGCAAACAGATCTGACGCAGCCACAGAAGATTGTGTCCTTTTCTTCTCGTTCTTCAAAGGATGTATTGGGCAGCATCCTAAAAGAAGAAGGGTATATGGAAGGTGCATCGTATTCTGAATTTATTTTGTACTCGATCTTTTCAAAGCCTGTACAAAGTACAGTAGCGATTGATGTTCAAGCCAACTTCTTTTCCATTTTACATATCCCAAGTGGAATACACGCGTATGGAAAGACAGAGACAGCGATTGTAGATTTGTGGATGCTCCATAAAGGATCCTTTCCAAAAGATATTGAGCATGTTGTAGCATATGGTGGCGCACCATGGTTTTCTGGTGGTTCTCTACAACGAGCTCCGTTGATTGCTCATATGGGATTGTATTTTCATCGTCTAGAACAACAAAATGGTGTACAGCCATTTACATCTGCTTCTCCTCATGTTTTTGCAGGAACGATTGAAGGACCGATTCTCAAAACATTGAATCAAGGAGGACTTTCCTGCTCTTCATTTGCTGACAAGCAGTATTGGTGTGAATTTCCAGAGATTGATCTCTCCTGTGTAGAAAAGACCCAAGACTGGAAAAAAGAGTTGCTGTCTTTGAATCTGCAACTCCCAACTGAAGGAATGTATATTTCTCAGTTCCGAACACAGGAAGTGGAATTATGTCTTCCTTCTGGTTGTTATGAATGTGATACGATTTCATGTTCTAAAAAACGTTCATCTGAAGATCTTCCCGTGATCTTGTCTCATGATGATTGGTCGATTTGTCTTTCAAAGAATCTTGACGAAGATCCCGAACGTACACAGTTGTGTATGTCCAAATCTTCTTTTTCTAATAAGGAGTTGAGTCTGTATGTCGATGACTGTATCATCCCATAGCTCATCGGTTGAGTCTCGATTGGTGTTTGTGCTGAGTGCTCCACGGTCTGGATCGACCTTATTGATGCGTATTCTCAATGCCACAGAAGAAATTTCGGCACGAAGTGAACCACATCTTATCCCTCCACTCGCTCATCTTGGGTATTGGGAATGTGTTGATCAGGCTCCGTATGACCAATTACAAGCACAAGATGCGATGCGGGGATTCGTTTCTGCTCGTGATTCTGGAGAGGAGTTGTATTATCAGGCATGCAGAGCGTATGCAGATACCCTGTATGGAGCCATGATACAAGATGGTGGCACGCAGTTTTTTCTAGACAAAACACCAGCCAACGCACTTGTGATTCCTTTTCTCAAGCGTTTGTATCCCAAAGCACACTACATTGTCTTAACCCGGCATCCTGCTGCGATTTTTGCAAGCTATGTAGAGTCATTTTTTGATGGAGATGCTCGTGCAGCATCTGCATTTAATCCGATATTGTCACGTTATATTCCAGCTGTCGCTGATTTTCTAGAAAACCCACCACAGAACCTAGTTCACGTATCATATGAGCAACTTGTGCAGGACCCCCAAAAGACACTGGCACAGCTATGTTCTTTTTTGGATATCCCAATGCAAGAAGAGGCGCTTAATTACAATCGTGTGCAGGTAGAGAAGGGGTTGGGAGATCCGATTGGAATAGGAGAAAATTCACGTCCTGTACAAGATTCTATGTTTCGGTGGGTTGATTTCTTTCATCAAAGACCGCATGCACAAGAAATCCTTGATGACCAATTAATAGGAGTGTCAGACGACCAGCTCTCTTATTTTGGAACCACATTTTCAGATTTGTGGGCGCCGATGAATCAAAGTGTAGAGCGATCAAAGAAGAGAAAATCCAATCGATTTATGGTTGAACGAAAGATACTAATCGCTTTGCGTCGAAATATTCATCGCCGTCCCCATGGAACATGGGTGAAGTCAGTTCGGCGTTTTTGTGATGTGTTACTCAGAGGCTAGTCTATTAGCGATTCTTTTTTTTGCGACGTTTCCATTTTGAACCGCGCGATGGAAGGTCGAGCGCGCTGACAAGCCACGAGATTGCTTTTCGTTTTGCCCGTCTTCCTCTTATCAAAGGCCAATGTAGACCATGATTCCCACCTTCTATTTCCCAATAGGTGACCTGATCTTCAATTTGTGCGAATCGACGACTATGGACATAGGGAAAAATAGAGTCAGAAGTACCATGCAAGAGAAGTGTCGGGGGAAGTTTATTTCGTTTGTCGAAGATATTTGCTTCTTGGAGTTGTTCTTCTTGAAAACAAGGAGACAGCATATCAAAGGAAATCGCGTGTAAATCAACAGGAGGAGCAATCGCGACAACGGCAGCAATAGGATGAGAATATGTTTGTGCTGCATGCAGAGCAAGATGGGCACCTGCAGAAAACCCCCAAAGTGCGATACGAGAGAGATCAACTTGTTGGCTTCGCAAAAAATCCAAAGCGGTATGCACATCTTGTGCTTGTGCCGGCCATGGATGTTGAGGGGCCAAGCGATACTGCATCGTACAGGCCATGACACCATGACGAGCAAAGAGTGGTGCAATGTGATCCATAGAGCGAGGTGAACCCGATACCCATCCTCCACCATGAATCATAAGTACAGTGGGCCAACCATCACGAGGAGCGAGATCATTGAGCTCAAACATTGTCATCCTCTGTTCTGGATGCGCACCATACGGTGTATCATCCCATTCCATAATATCGAACGAACGAAGCGTTTTCACAATCTGTTTGGATGTCAAAGCAAAGTTTTGGAATAGTGGCAGAGATTTTGGTGTAAATGTAAGCTCTTTTTTATCGGACATGGATGGTCAGTCCTATTGCCGCTCTATGGGAGCAGATATTGCCTTCCATGCCGTGATGCCACCTTCAAGTGAAGTAGCATTGAACAGTCCATTATCGCGTAATAACATCGCCGCATTGTATGAACGAGCTCCGGCGGCGCAGTAGCAAACGATTTCATCAGCCTCTTTTAGCTCTTCCCATCTTGTGGAGAGTTCTCGAAGAGGTATGTGTACAGAGTCTTTGAGGAATCCCGATTGTTCTCGCTCAAAAGGTTCACGAACATCAACGATGACTACACTTTCTCCCGCCTGTACACGTTCCCAAAGTTCTTGAGCGCCGCATTCAATTGTGGCCAGATCGGAGGCCGGTGCTGGTGCTGGAGGTGGGGGAGGGGTAAAGGTTTGAGGTTTTGGAGTGGAACGGCGAAGAAGTTTTTTGATAATACGACGAATCATGGTGTGGTTCCTTGCAAGAAAGAGGAGACATCGGTTCCAGAGAGATCTCCAGAAGCTTGCGTTGATGTGATTTCGGACTGAGCGTTGTACGTTTCTACAATGGTGAGATTGAGCTTTGCTGTACCTGAAACATCTCCAGTTATGGTTAATGATTCACTGAGCGTCATGGATTGCGATGTACTTGTGTTGTCGGTTGGATCGATAGCGTATTCCATGTATAGCCCAATTGTGCCATTGAAACTTAGGTCTCCGGTCATGACATAGACATCGTGTACGTCAACAGAAAGTGTAAAGTGCGCAATATCCTCATAATCTGCTCGCGTTCCTTGTGCTGTGATACTTCCTTCCCAATTGCTCCCCAGAGTAGCATTCTCTTCCACATCGCTATCATAGGTGCTATTGGCAACACATTGATCCGAGATATCGAGGATGGGTTGATAGAGACTTAAGAATACCGTTTGTGCATCGGTTGCCGATAAGGAGCAGGCAGAAAAGAACATTAAGATCATGAATACACCTGTTGGAGAATAGGTTTGATATAACGTATCTCTATGTGTAAAGCGTTTAATTTATGGATTACACACCACTTCTTCTTGGGTCGATATGCCCCAATCTTGACACTCTTCCGAACAAAGGTTGATATCCAGGTCTGTACATGCTTCACCACC
>NYTD01000135.1 GCA_002683315.1 Deltaproteobacteria bacterium
GCCCGTCAATTACGGTCCTCATTCTTTGGCTCGGAAGCATTGCGAGAGCAAGTGGGCAGATTGGAACGGCGAACGATGGTTCGCCTGCCGAAGTCTGAACGCACCGTGGAGAATGATGTCTCTAGTATTCGAATTCGAACACCTCGAGGAGGATTTGTTCCATTAGAGCAGGTTGCGAAACGCTCTAGAGGGCAAGCGCCAACATCCATCACACGTGAAGATGGAATACGCTCCATTAATGTTCGCGCAGATTTGGCTCCGGGAGTTGCTTCTTCTCGCGAGGTTCTAACCGACATTGAGAATACACTCTTTCCTGCATTGAAACAGAAATACCCAGGGTTGGAATTGCGATTTGCTGGAGAACAACGAGATCAGCAAGAAACAATGGCATCGTTGGGTCAAAACTATTTGTTGGCCCTACTTGCAATCTATGGTCTACTTGCAATTCCATTTAAGAGTTACATTCAGCCATTCATCATTATGTCTGCCATTCCATTTGGGTTTGTTGGTGCTGTGGCTGGTCACATGATTATGGGCTTTTCATTATCCGTAATCTCTATGTTTGGGATTGTTGCATTGACAGGGGTGGTGGTCAATGATTCATTGGTATTGATTGATGCAGCCAACAACTATCGAGCCAACGGAGAGAGTCCAATACAGGCTGTGATGAATGGGGCAAAGCGAAGGTTTAGACCCATTTTACTTACCTCGCTGACCACCTTCTTAGGTCTCGCTCCAATGATTTTGGAAAAATCATTGCAAGCCCGATTTCTGATTCCGATGGCGATTTCCTTGGGGTTTGGGGTTTTATTCGCGACGGGGATTATTTTACTCATCGTTCCGTCACTGTACATGATTGTTGAAGACTTGAAAGGACTAGCCTCTAAGGACCCTCTGAAGGAGGGGCGAAAAACGGATAACCTTTCCAACATGCATGATGGCATTGAGGCTACAGCGTCAAAATAATTGTGCGCTTGAACATTAACATAGGGTTGATATAGGGAATATCTCTATGATCGATATGAGGAGATCATGATCAACAAATCATCGTATCTGAACAGGACCTAGGTCTTATTTGTTGGTCGTTTTCCATTTGCGATGTCGCTGAGGATATCTTTGAGCATATCATTGATGCGATTTAGATTTTGGTCAGTAGATTTTAATGTGTCACTGGATGCTGACTCGACCCACATAGCCATCGCTTCTTGAACCATATCAGTGGGTTCCTTCAGCGGTAAAGGCATGACGGATATCTGTTGCAAGAAGGTGATCAGTATTCCAGAATCTTGTTGCAATTCTTCGAGTAGCCAATCGGCACCTTTGATGAAAGATGCCCAAGGCGCTGGGTTTGCTTTGATTTCTTGCAGAAGACTATTTTTGTATTGCAAGATGGCGTGTTGTGTTTGTTGTGTCTGTTCGGCAACTTTTAACAGTCCACATACAGTAAAGAAAAGAGCCTCTTGCTTTTCCACACATTCTGAAAACAATGAGATGTTGCTGTACTGTTCGACAATATTGTGAATGAAAAGCGAATTGTCGTGTAGGGCATTATAGAATCTAAGGCGGAGTTTGCGTCGTGTACTGTCCTGAAGCCACTCTGGTTCCAGCAAAAATAGTTGCATGTGTTGCCAAGTTTGAAGGTCTAAGGGGGTGATGTATTCTCGCTCAATGGTTTCAAGATACGCATCGAGACCTGAACGCGTTACGTTTGGATACAAGAGGGTGGCTGGCAATTGACAGAAATAATTTTGGTTGGAGATTGTTGTACTGCTTTGATCATACGTCAGCAGACGGTGAATATCAGAATTCTTCATGTGTACACTTATGGTGTTTTAGGTTTGAGTTGGTATTCTCATGTGTGCGTGAGCACACAAGTAATATACACCAATCTAAACAGGTGTAATTTTGACAATCGGATGAATTCTGACAAAAAACGATTTGGAATACAGTGTTGCAACAACATAAATGTTCGAAATAATCTTTTATAAGACTCTTACTATCAGAGATATGATGATCTGTATGCATCATTTTATACAACTGTGAAAACAGAGATGAAAAGATATGCTTTTGACACATGAGAAGATTCTTAGTGGACGATTGGTACAAGAATTAGTTGAGAGTGTCTGTTAAATTGGACACTCTCAATTCAGTTTTACATCTCAATACTGTCAGAATCATCTGATTTCTAATGGAACAGAGGGAGTACTGGCAATCTGATGGCCGATGCTCTTCAAGATTCTGTGAATCTTGAACACATTTGCTCTTTTTGTGTCACTCAATGCTTCAAAACTGGATTCATATCTTACCAACGCAATCACATTGAGTAGGTCCTCTTTGACGTTGGCAATGCTAGCATCGCTATTCGCCCAAAAGGTCACCAGTTCTTTTGTCAACAACCATCTACCGTCAGGCACAATTTTTAGTGCAAGGTCATGATAGAACCCCAGTAAAGATTCCAATAATTTGACACCAATCGGATTGCTCCCTTTAATTGTCAGACAGGCTAGAAGACACAATGTGTACACACCGGCATGCGTGTTGTTGTTTCTTCTTCTCAATGTTTCCCTTTGTTTATTGATGTCAGGAAGTCCTCTAATCTCTTCGATGGTGCTGATGTTTGGATCAAAGGCTAACAAGGTATACTCTTTCGCTTTGGTACCTTGGGAATTCTCCGAAGAATTCAGTTCGGAGATCAGGTTGGGTAGGTTTTTTTTCCAAGAGAGGACCGTTTGTAGGGGAATATCCGCAGACTGAGATAAGAAATCAAAAGCGTAGACATTATCACAGTACAATGGATTTGACATCAACCACTGCAATAGGTTTAAGGCATTGAGTTTCATGAAGAGATTCCAAGAATCATCCCCCTTGTCAATCAGAGAGGTTGCTTGTGTAGTCGCGATGATCGGTAGGCTAAGGACAAACTCATTGAGTATCTGTTTTATTTGATCTTCTGATTCCGAGATCATTACATCATCGATGCCTTGCGATAGGTCTTGAACTGTTGATTTTACTTGGGCGACATCTTCATGATTGCCTCTTTTATCACAGTCATTGATTCCTTGTGTATCTCCCATCGGTATCGTTTTATCGTCCTTGTTCAACTTCATATGATCATGCAGTCTATGTTTGATCCAAATATGAAAAGTACCCATCACTCTAGAGACGTCATAGGTTGTCCATTCATTTTTAAATCCTTGTTTTCTGTCCAAGTCGAAGAACAAGATGGTACTGGCAGCGGCGCAAAGAGTCTCTGGGTCTGCGATTTCATTCCCTTGATAATAGGAGTGATTGCCAGGGAAATGTTTTCTGACGATGGCTGAGATTGTCTGTTGACAATCTGTACTGCTTAGGAGTTTATCTACGTTTCTTGAGGAATAGTTGTTTTGGCAGCAGTTCAGAATAAGAAGGATGAGGTAAGGGTTTTTTGAGTTTGAGAATTCGGTCATATCATCGTCCTTTGTGAGTGTGTCAATGATCCAAGTTTTAAGTTCCTTCGATAGAGTCTTTTCTGAACTCAACCATGATGGGTTCAAGCCTTTATTTTTGAGTAACTTCTTTGCAAGAATAGTTTTGGCATATGACATGGGTATGTCTCCGGAGAAATAGGGTTGTAAGGTATGATTCAATAAAATTTTGAAGTGTTCGCTGTTTAGAAGGTGGCGAGGAGCCGATACGGTGAAGTGTGGTACAATACAGTTTGTGATGAGGTGTTTTGTGAAATCCGTCTAGACGACTCCATATTTGTGGTAAGGAAAAGGTGTGAAGTCGTAAAATGCGTTCAAAATACAGAGCGTTATTTGCAGGACGTACGTAAAGAATGGTTGTTTAGCCAAATAGAGATTTCTATCGTTCATACCAATGAATGATTGGATACATAAGGGTGTACGTTTACACCAATGGATTTTCTACATGAGGTCTCGATGTTAAAGAACTATGCGCAATGCGCTATTTCTTCTCTGGAGAAAAAACAACACTGTTCATCAATAGGGGTATATTTTGTTCTCAAAAGATATTTTTCGAAAAAATATTAATACACTCAAACAATAACTCCAGGTATTAATTTGGGGTTATACTGGCATTTGGTTGATTTTGAAAACAATACGGTTGGTTAGCGAAATTTGTCCGAAGAAAGTTTCAATATTCGTTGTGTGTAAGGTGTTTGGAGTAGGATACCTGTTAAACGACAGTACTTTTGAAAATCGGATCGTTTTTTAGTGAGATCATGAGTGAACAAAAAAAAATATACATGATGGTTGGAATTCCAGGTTCGGGTAAGAGCACTTGGATTCGTAAAAACCGACAAGATAGTTGGGTGGTTGTCAGTCCGGATTCCATACTAGAGTCGCAATATAATTATGAGTGGACACCTGAGAGGGCTGCAGAAGCATGGGCGAAAAGCTATCAGCAATTTGGCCATGGTTTGTTAGAAGACCATACGATGGTGTGGGATGCGACGTTTACCTCTCCAATTATGCGTGCAGCAATTCTTCATATCGCCAAAGGGGCAGGATATCGTGTTGAAGCGATCTTTTGTGATACACCGATAGATATTTGTATCAATCGGAACCAAACGCGCAATAGAGATCCTGTGCCGGAGAGTACGATTCATCGAATGGCACAAAGTCTACAACCGCCTACAGAGACAGAAGGGTTTGATAGCATACAACGCATTCTCTTAGAGTGATCGAGGGTGACTGGAAACTCTGAACTGGGGTTCGATTACGCGGTTTGGGATGTCGATAGCGTTAAGATTTTATGTTCGGTGGTCATTTGCGTTTGTGGATCTGGAGATAGATCAATATGGTCGTTGAATGAGATGCCCAAGATGGACCCCATTTGCTTCGAAGCATAAAACTGTACCAGAGAAATATATGGTTTGTTGATCATCGCTTCTGGAACCGGTACATAGTGGATGAATGTTTCTGGATCGATGAAAATTTTTGCAAATATCTTTGCTACACCAGGACTGGATGCTGATTGTGCGAGAAGTGCCCCTTGATAGGCTGTTGCTGTTATAAAGTCTTTCACTCCGGCATTTTGAGCATGTTCAATGTTCTCAGGATTCTGCAGCTCTATCGTCGTGTGTAAACTGGGGTTGCATATGTTCAGCGCCAAAGCAATAAGGATGCTTTTCGCATCGGTATCCTGAGAAGAATGTCCCTCTTGTCTCTCCGATAAAATAATTGCAGAAAAGGCTCTTTCGATCTGACCCGTTTTGAGGATCTCTTTATTGGAGGGGTTTCCTTGCAATAGCATGACACGCGGACTGGCAATCTCTTGTTGGGGATTTTCTGCAATGATCAGAATATTTCTATTGGTGCTGCACATGAGCGTTTCAAGAACATCGAATATGTCATCATTCCATCCACAGATGACGATGTGATCTTCTAAAATATTGACATCCATTGCACGATCTCCCAATTGTTGCGCTCGTTCAATTAAAATGGTTGATATTGTCCCTGTTAATAGGGCATAAAAACTGAGTCCAACGAACATAATGCTCACAGCGACCAGTTTTCCACCAATGGTAATTGGATACATATCTCCATACCCAACAGTGGTGATGGTTACGATGCACCACCACAGACCATCTCCGAGAGACACGAAACTTTCGTTGACGCCCTTTTCAAAAACCATGATTCCAACAGTACCAAACAATACCGATAAAAATAGATAGGTGAGCATCGCCGTACTTTCTGTTCTAAATAAAACATGTGTTTTTTGCTTTATTAAATCGGACTTAAGCATGCGTCCGCCACGCATGGCTCTGAACAGTCTGACAACTCTCAAGAGTCTCGTTGTTCTCGCCAGCCTGAACATTCTGAATATGGGTAGTATCGCTAATATATCAATGAAACTATTTTTAATAAAGAACCATTTTCGTGGCGCCAAGATGATTTTGAAGGCCAACTCAACAATAAAAAATAACGTCAGCACGAGATCAACCCAATTGAAAAGGGACATCTGTGTTCGATGTGCAGTCATCCAGCTGACAGATTGATTGTGTTCAATGGTCATTTGTACAAAGAGAAGAAC